>CAZLPR010000229.1:0-3804 GCA_964561415.1 uncultured Dechloromonas sp.
GATCGCGCCGCCGTGCGCGAGCAGTCGGTACGACACGCCTTGCGGGGTTTGCTCGTGCGCCTCGACGGGCAGCCCTTGCTTGCCTGAATCGTGGCGGTGCTCGGCCCTTGCTTGCCGGGCAAAGTTAACCCTGCGGCAAGGGCAGGCTGCCGGCCTATTTCAGCGCTTGCGCCCGTTGCTCATTGAGCAAGGCACCGAGATGCCGGTCTGTTTTCAGAATATGTTCGTAAAGCCAGGCATTTAGAAAATCAACCAGTTCGCCTTGGGCATCCTGGCTTTCGGCTTCTGTCCTGGCGCGGATGGCGGCAACTTGCGCGATAAATGCTTGGTGTTGCTGCAAATGCTCGCTGGCGTGCTGGGCATTGAGTGGGGTGTTTTTGGGCAGATCGGCCATCAAGGCCTCCTCTGTTGCAAAATGAAAATGCAGGTAGCTGTCGAGGCGCTGGAGAATTTCATTCAATAAAACCGATTGATGCCTGGCGAAATGTGCCGCGCTTAATTCATTGATCATCCCGATCAATTCTTCGTGTTGTAAATCAATGGTGCGAACGCCGGTTTCCAGTTCGCTGCTCCAGACAATGCGCATCTGACGTTCCTCAAAGAATATATTTTTAAGTAGTGTATATTGCCCGGAAACTTAAAAAGTAACAAAAGCGTAAAAATCCATATCCGTAATAGAGGTATTGCTCGAGATGTACGACCCGCCACAAGCTGCGACCAGGTCTCTGGAGCCGATTCGACGCCACGCGGCATGGCTGTTGGTGGCTTTCTTTTTCGCGCTTTCCGTTTTTGCCATGCGCAATCTGCTCGAGCAGTTCGACAGTTTGCGCAGCGCTACGACTGATCGTCAATGGGCGGGGGCGAGCAGCGGGCTGGGCTTGCTCATCCATGAACTGCAACGCGAGCGCGGTTTGTCGAGCGGTTACATCGCTTCGTCCGGCGAAAAGTTTGCCGAGGCGCTGAGCATTCAGAAAATAGAAACGGATGCTTCGCTGTTGGCCCTGGACGAAAAAATTCAAACGCCGGCGGTTAATCTGAATATCCAGCAAGAACTTGGCAACGCGCTGGAGCGGCTTCCCGACATGCGCCAGCGGGTAGGCCTGCTGGAAATTTCCCGCGAATATACGGTTGACCGCTATAGCGACATCATTGACCGGCTCTTTAGTTTGCAGTTAAGTGCTTTTGGCAACGCCAGCGGCTCTGCCCTGTTTCGCCAACAGATTGCCTTTGCCGCTTTCTCGCAGGCCAAGGAAAAAGCCGGCCAGGAGCGCGCCTTGCTCTCGGCCATGCTATCGGACCGCAATTTCAGCGCTGGCCGAATGCTCAGTCTGAACAAGATCAAGGCGGGCGAGGAGGCGCGCCTGGCCAATTTCATGCGGCTGGCAGAACCGGAAGTGCTGGCGCGTTATCAGGTGCTGCTCGAACAATCCTTCGTTAAGGATGCCGACCGCATCCGGCAAAAGATCGTCGCCGCCGGCCTGCGCGAGGCGACATATGGCGCCAGGCTGCCGGATGGCGTGGCGCCGCCCGTCTTGCCCCGGCCCGAAGAATGGTTTGCCTTGTCGAGTGCGACGATTGATGCGATGAAGGCGCTTGAGGATGTTTTGAGCCAATCGCTTAACGCGCACGCCCGGCAGATGGAGCGCCGGGCGCGTGAAGAATTCCTGATCAGCGGCCTGTTGGTTCTGTTTTCATTCGCGCTGGCCATCATCCTGATCCGCCAGATTCAGCGCAGCCGGCGGGTGACGCAGCATCAACTCAGCCTGGCCGAAGCGGTGTTCAGCAATAGCGTCGAGTCAATTCTGGTGACCGATGCCGCAGGCCGCATCATCGAGGTGAACCCGGCCTTTTCGCGCATTACCGGCTATGAGCGTGACGAGGTGTTGGGGCTGCACCCGCGCCTGCTCAAATCGGGCCGGCATGATGCGGCTTTTTATGAAAGCATCTGGCAGAAAGTCAGCCTGCATGGCGCCTGGAAGGGCGAGGTCTGGAACCGCCGTAAAAATGGCGAAATTTTTCCCGCCTTGTTGTCAATTGCTGCGGTCAACGATGAAAAAGGGCAAATTTCCAACTATACCGGGATGATTTTTGACCTCAGCCAGCACAAAAACGTCGAGGCGCTGGTCAATCAGTTGCGCACATTTGACGGGCTGACCGGCTTGCCCAATCGTGAATCCTGGCTGTCGGCGCTGGATCAGGCGGTGGTCAACGGGCAGCGCAACAGCAGCGCTTTTTCCATCCTGGAAGTCGATCTCGATCGTTTCAAAATGATCAATGAATCGCTCGGCCACGCCATCGGTGACAAGGTTTTGGTCGAGTCCGCCGAGCGCATCAAGGCGGCCTTGCGCAAGTACGATATTGTCGCCCGCCCCGGCGGCAACCGTTTTTCGGTGCTGCTCTATGAAATCCGCAATCCCCAGGATATCGCCAGCATCTGTGAAAAGCTGCTCAGTGCTTTCTCCCATTCGTTTGATCTCGATGGCGTTGGCGCGCACATCACCGCCAGTATTGGTGTCGCCATTTACCCGAACGACGGCAGGGACGCCGAAACCCTGATGATGGCGGCTGAATCGGCCCTCTATAGCGCCAAAGCCGATGGCCGCAATCTGTACAAATACTATGACCACGAAATGAACGAGATGGGCAGCCAGTTGTTCAAACTGGAGCGCATGCTGCGTCAGGCGCTTGAACGCAATGAGTTTTCCGTTGCTTACCAGCCGCAGATCAATGCTCGCAGCGGCCAACTGGTCGGTGTCGAAGCCCTGCTCCGCTGGCAAAATCCGGAGCTTGGCAACGTCTCTCCGGTGCAGTTCATTCCGGTGGCCGAAGAGACCGGCCTGATCGTGCAGATCGGCGAATGGATCATGCGTGCCGCCTGCGCGCAAGCTCGCGCCTGGCAGCTTGAACTGGGGGTCGAGATTCCCGTTGCGGTCAATCTCTCGGCCCGCCAGTTCCGGCGCAACGACCTGCTGGCTTCGGTGCAGCACGTGCTGGACGAAACCGGCCTGCCCAGTCGTTTGCTCGAACTGGAAATAACCGAAGGCTTGTTGATGGCCGACCCGATTGGCGCCATCGACATCATGCGCGGCCTGCATTGCCTCGGCATCAAGACGGCGCTTGACGATTTCGGCACCGGTTATTCATCGCTCGCCTACCTCAAAACCTTTCCGCTCAACCGCCTGAAAATCGACCGCGCCTTTGTCCGCGACCTGCCCGACAACCAGAGCGATTGCGCCATCTCGAACACGATCATTGCGCTCGGCCTCAACCTGCAGATGGAGGTGCTGGCCGAAGGCGTTGAAACCGAAGCCCAGCGCGATTTCCTCACCGCCTCCGGCTGCCAGGTTTTTCAAGGCTATTTCTTCGGCAAACCGATGCCCGGCGCAGAGCTGACGCATCGCCTGCACAGCGGCGAATACGTGCCGGCGCGGCCCGCCATGGCCGATCAAATTGCGGCTCGATAGCCCGCTGGCGTGTTTGCTAGCGCAGAAAGCCGGCTTGGCGCCGGAGTATCGGTTGGCGCTCTGATCTAAGCCGGCAGCGGCTCAAACAGCGCCGCCAGGTCGTCATTGCCGAATTTGACATCGACACCGTGGTCTTCGGAAAGAATGCCTGCCGCCAGTTCGGCCTTGCGTTCCTGCAGCGCGAGAATTTTTTCCTCGATGCTGCCGCCGACGATCAGTTTGTAGACGAACACCGGCTTGTCCTGGCCGAGGCGGTGGGCGCGGTCGGTGGCCTGGTTTTCGACCGCCGGGTTCCACCACGGATCGTAGTGGATCACGGTGTCGGCGGCGGTCAGGTTGA
>CAZLPR010000230.1:0-3796 GCA_964561415.1 uncultured Dechloromonas sp.
GGCTGACCAGGCGGTGGCGGCACTCAAGCCTAACCCCGCGGCGATCAGCATCGTCGTGGATTTCACTACAAATTTTTTCATCTTTATTTCTCCCATGAAACAAGAAGTTGTACTTCCTACCCTCCATCGACACAGTGGGCAACCTGCCCCTGCGGCAATTTGTCGCACACTGTATTCCCCTCAGAGTGTGAAAAAATTGATCTTAGTTAATTTTATGGATGCCCCTTGCAGGAAAATGCCATACCGTCATTTCCCGCCAAGACCCTGAGCAGCTCTCGTGAATAAGAAAATACTGATTGATTTGATCGGCGTACTGCTGATTGCGCTGGTTGCCGTCGTTGGCTACAAGTTATCGCCGATGCTGTTACCTAAAGCGGATATCACCGTACAGCCGGACCCCTCGTGCGATTTGCAGCGCACGGCTTGCGCGGTCAACCTGCCATCCGGCGGCAAAATCGAGCTTTCGATGGGGACGCGTCCGGTGCCGATGGTCAAGCCGTTTCAGGTGCAACTGACCAGCAGCGGTTTTTCGCCGGATAGAGTGGCGGTGGACTTTGCCGGTGTCGATATGAACATGGGCTTGAATCGCCCGGAGTTTACACCGCGTGGCGACGGCAAATTTTCTGCCACAGTGAGCTTGCCGGTATGCATTACCGGGCAGATGGACTGGCTGGTGACCGTATTGATCGAAACCGGCAATGAACGTATTGCCATTCCCTATCGACTGACTTCCGGGAGCCACGAATAAAATGTCCGAGCCAATTTTGAAGGTAATTGCCGGCGCGCTACTGGCACTTGTGCTCGGGCTGGCCATTTTCTGGACACCGAAAACTCCCGAGCGCCCATTACCCAAAGCAACTGTTGTGGCGAGCCATGATTTCACGCTGGATTCGGCTAACGGGCCGGTTTCACTGAAAGATTATCGCGGCAAACTGGTGCTGATTTATTTTGGCTACACTTTTTGCCCCGATGTTTGCCCGACCTCGCTGGCTGCTACTACAGCGGGTTTGAAACGACTGACGCCGGCAGAAACGGCCCAGGTAGCGATGTTTTTTATCTCGGTTGATCCGGAGCGCGATACGCCTGCCCGACTAAAAGAGTACGCCGAGTTTTTCCATCCGAACCTGGTCGGGCTCACCGGCACCCCGGAAAATCTGGCTGCAATCGCCAAGGCTTACGGCGTTTTTTATGCCAAACAGCAACTTGATACGGCGGGTGGTTATGTTGTCGATCACTCGTCAGACACTTATATCGTTGGCTCCGATGGGCTGTTACTTGGCAAGATCGCCCACGCCACGCCGCCTGATCAGGTCGCGGCAGAAATTCGCAAACGTTTGAATCCACCATGAAAGAGATATACCGATGAAAAAATTATCCTTGTTAACCCTTGGCCTGATGTTCTCTGCCGGTGTTCTGGCCGCTGCCGCTGACCAGGTTTCGGTGGAAAATCCGTATGTCCGTCTGGCGCCGCCCAATGCCCCGGCAACCGGCGCTTTCATGGTGATCAAAAATAATGGCGACAAGGCAATCAAGATACTCAAAGCGGACAACCCAGTTTCCCGGGTGACCGAATTGCATACCCATTTAAATGACGGCGGCGTGATGAAAATGCGCCCGGTGCCGGGAATTGACATCAAGGCCAAGGGGCAAGCCATCCTTCAACCGGGGGGGCTGCATGTGATGATGATCGATCTCAAGGCACCGATGAAGGAAGGCGATGTCGTGCCAATTACGTTGAGCTTTGACGATGGCAGCAGTAAACAGGTTGACGCCAAGGTGGTTCGGCCAATGGCGGCTGGTATGCCGATGGAGCACAGGCACTGAAAATTGCTATTTTTTAGCTGTTGACGGCACGACCAGCCGTTGCCTCTATGCCGCGGTCAACGGCTAAAAACAAGGTAAAACATCTTCCCGGAACGGACTTGGCTATATAACCGGACCGGCGTTTTCTCAATACGGCCTATTCTCTGCTTGCTAAAAGCCACGTGCTGTACAAAAATACAGCTATTGGTTTTTAGCGGAGCAGGGCATGAAACTCACCCCACGTCAGCAGGAAATTCTCGATTTCATCCGTAGCACACTTGAAGTGCTGGGGGCGCCACCAACGCGGATGGAGATTTCCCACGCCTTCGGATTTGCTTCAGCCAATGCGGCGGAAGATCACCTCAAGGCGCTCGCCAAAAAAGGCGCCATCGTTCTCGAACCCGGCTCGGCACGGGGCATTCGGCTGGTCGAGCAGCTTGGCCTGCCGTTGATCGGCATGGTTGCTGCCGGATCACCCATTCTTGCCGTTGAAAATGTTCAGGGGCGCTACGCGCTCGATGCCCAGTTGTTCAATCCACGTGCCGACTATCTGCTCAAGGTGCGCGGACTCTCGATGATCGATGCCGGGATTTTTGAAGGTGATTTGCTCGCGGTGCACAAGACATCGGAAGCGCGTGATGGGCAAATCGTCATCGCCCGCGTGGCGGAAGATGTCACCGTCAAGCGTTTGAAACGCAGGAATGGCTTGGTCGAACTGATCGCTGAAAACCCGGATTTTGAACCGATTATCGTCAATCCGGCCGAGGTTGAATTTGCTATTGAAGGGATTGCGGTCGGCCTGATTCGCGGGGCGATCAGTACTCTTTCATAAGCGCCGCTGCCGGCTGCTGTGGCAGTGCCGTCCATGCCTGCGCCGGGGTTGGCCCGCGGTCCCCTCTGAAGAACTTTGCTTGCGAGTACCAGAGACAGAGCAGTTTTTCGGCCTCAGTTTTGGCTATGACGAATACCTGTGCCACAACGCTGGCCTTGAACTTGTCCAGCGATATTGCCTCAGGGTACTATCGGGGCTGATTTTTTGAATTCAGCTTCTTTTAAATCAATTTAAAAACAGAAGGTTAAATATTTTTTAAGGCTCTTTAACCGTTTGATGTTGGTCAGTTTGCAATGCTTGAGACTACGTTGGTTTTTCCTACGCAGATTCAAGAGATTTGGTTTGTTCAACACGTAACGGTTAATGAGCCTTTTTTAACGACTTTTCGATATTTCCACCAAGCAGTTTTCTCTGGCCCGTGATTGTGCGGGCTTTTTTACTTAGATTTTTTTGATTCACTCAGGGATGGAAATGGCAAATTGTTTGTGCGTCGACTATGCTGCCTGTTTGTTCTGGGTTTGGCCTTGTTGAGCGAATCAGGTGCTTATGCCGAAAATCCAGAGGTGGATTCCTTAGTCGCCTTTTACGGCCTGTTTCCTACGGATAAATTTGTCATTACCAACGGCCGTTGCGCGGATTGCGCGGTGCCGCCACAAGCGCTTTGGTATTTTCGCGACGAGACGATCGCGCTGCCGAAAAATGGCCAGCCGGTAGCCGGTTTTGCGCGTGATTTGTCGATTCAGGATGATCTTGTTGCCTGGGCCAAGGCGACGCCGCCCGGCGCACCTGCGGCCTTGCCCCCACTACTCTGGCTGGCCGTACCGGCATTCATTCGGGACGTCCAGCTTGCTGCCGATGGTCGATCGATCAAATCAGCCGACGGTGAGCAGGCCTTGCAACTGGTGCCCAGGCTGCCTTTGAATGGCTCATATTTCGATGCCAGCAGCGTTGGTTACTTCCACGGTCAACCGTTAAAAGTGCGGGGAATTCAACAAGTCGATCGCTTTATCGCCCGGACATTCTGGCCGCAAAGTTTCCGCTTGCCGGCGTCTCCGCCCACCGTTGTGCTGCCGGCTGAACCTACGGCCGTGCGTCAGTGGATTCGCCGCCAGCCGCAGGGCGGGGCGCAGCAGCCGTTTGCCGTCGAATCCGCCTGGCAAC
>CAZLPR010000231.1:0-3785 GCA_964561415.1 uncultured Dechloromonas sp.
CCGAGCCATCTGTTAAGGACAGATGGGGCCAGCCCCCTGCGTTGGCTGTTAAGCCGTCAAGATTAGATTGTCTCGATGAATCATTTCAGGTTCGTCGACATAACCCAGCAAGCTCTCGATTTCCAGGGACGATTTTCGGGCGATCAGGCGTGTTTCGCCGCTGCCGTAGTTGGTCAACCCGCGGGCGATTTCACGGCCTGCCGGGTTGACGCAGGCGACGGCCGCGCCACGCTCGAATTCACCTTCGGTCGCAATGACGCCGATTGGTAACAGGCTTTTTCCGCTTTTAAGCGCGTCGACCGCGCCATTGTCGAGGAGAAGGCGCCCGGCAAGTTGCAGGTGGTCGGCTAGCCACTGTTTACGCGCGGCAAGTCTTTGCGTCGTTGAAATCAGCAGCGTGCCGAGCGATTCGCCATTGGCTAGACGGATGATGGGGTCTGTTTCGTGGCCGCTGGCAATTGCCGTATGAGCCCCGCTGAGCGCAGCACGTTTTGCTGCAATGACCTTGGTGATCATGCCGCCTTTACTGATTGCTGTTCCGGCGCCGCTGGCCATTTTTTCCAGTGATTCATCGCCCGCCGTTGCTTCGCGGATTAATGTGGCATTTGGGTTCTGGCGCGGGTCGGCGGTGAACAGGCCAATCTGGTCGGTGAGGATAATCAGTGCGTCAGCTTCAATCAGATTGGCCACCAATGCGCCCAAAGTGTCGTTGTCGCCAAATTTGATCTCGTCAGTGACGACGGTATCGTTCTCGTTGATGATCGGGATGACACCAAGCTGGAGTAGCGTGGTTAATGTCGAGCGGGCATTGAGATAACGTTTACGATCGGAGAGATCGTCGTGGGTGAGCAGAATTTGTGCAGTATGTAGGCCGTGCTTGGCGAAAGCGCCTTCATATACCTGAACTAGACCCATCTGGCCGACGGCTGCAGCAGCTTGTAATTCATGTACGGTCTTTGGCCGCTTGACCCAGCCCAGGCGTTGCATGCCGCAAGCGATAGCGCCTGAAGAGACGAGCGCGACTTCCTTGCCTTGCCGGCGCAGTACACTGATCTGGCGCGCCCAATCATCGATCGCTTGAAGATCCAGGCCGGCACCATTATTCGTGACGAGGGCGGAGCCGACTTTGATGACGAGACGTTTGGCGTTGGCGAGGTGGGTCATTGCAAGCAGTATTCAAGAAGAGGGTTTTGTTTTTGCTGGATACCTGAAAAATCGCTCAGCAAACTGTCCGGTACGTTGAGCATTGGGCGTGATTAAGCGGCTTCTTCCGGTGCTGGTGGTGCCGCAGAAGGCTCATCTGCTTCCAGATCGCTTTCCGGACGTGGATTCATTTTCTCCAAGGCTTCCTGAATGGCGTAGATCAACGGCTTGGTACCTTCGCCATTGATGGCGGCAATCGGAAAATAAGGGCCATCGTACTTGGCGGCCTTTTTATAGGCTTGGAGGAAGTTTTTGACGGCCGTGTCGCGATCTTCTTCGGGAATCAGGTCAAGCTTGTTGAGAATCAGCCAGCGGGGCTTATTGGCCAGTTCCGGGTCGTGCTTGATGAGTTCGCCGACAATTGCCTTGGCATCGCGAACCGGATCAGAATCCGGGTCGATTGGGGCGATGTCTACGAGATGCAACAGAATGCGTGTGCGCTGCAGATGTTTGAGGAAGCGAATGCCAAGCCCCGCACCGTCGGCAGCGCCTTCAATTAGGCCCGGTACGTCGGCCATAACGAAGCTACGGTTGGTATCGACGCGAACAACGCCCAGATTGGGGTGTAGTGTTGTGAAAGGATAGTCGGCAACCTTTGGCCGGGCGGCAGAAATGGCCCGGATCAGTGTGCTCTTGCCTGCGTTTGGCAGACCGAGCAGGCCGACGTCGGCGAGGACGCGTAACTCCAGCTTCAGATCAAATTCTTCACCCAACTCGCCTTTGGTATTTTGGCGCGGAGAGCGGTTAACGCTGGACTTGAAATGCAGGTTGCCAAGGCCACCTTTGCCCCCCTTGGAGAGCAATACCTTTTTGTCGTGATGATCGAGGTCGGCAATCACCTGGTCCGTATTGGCATCAGAAATGATCGTGCCAACCGGCATACGCAGGATGATGTCTTCGCCACCGGAGCCGTAGCAGTCGGCACCACGGCCATTTTCGCCGCGCTGCCCGATAAATTTTCGCGTGTAACGGTAGTCGACCAGTGTATTGATATTGCGATCGGCAACGACATAGATGCTGCCGCCACGGCCACCATCGCCACCATCCGGCCCGCCCAATGGAATGTATTTTTCACGTCGGAACGTCACTGCGCCATTGCCGCCATCTCCAGCTTTGACGTGGATTTTTGCTTCGTCGATGAATTTCATGCCTGGACCCGCCTTCTTGCCGATATTTGCTTTGGCCGCGCCGTTATCGCCTGCCGCAATGAATTACTTTCTCGCAACAGCTAGCTATTTACGAGACCACAAATTAAAAAGCCCTATCCGGCGGATAGGGCTTTTGTTTTCCGCCGAGCCGAATTTATTCGGCAGCCGGAACGATAACTACTGTGCGACGTTTCTTTTCACCTTTGATGGTGAACAGGACGGTGCCATCTTTCAGCGCGAACAGGGTGTGATCCTTGCCGCAACCGACGTTTTCACCCGGATGGTATTCAGTGCCGCGTTGGCGAACAATGATGTTGCCAGCCAGAACGAATTGACCGCCGTAGCGTTTGACGCCGAGGCGCTTGGAATGTGAGTCGCGGCCGTTACGTACACTACCGCCAGCTTTCTTGTGTGCCATTTATTAGCTCCTTAACTTAGGCAGCGATCGAATCGATGCGCAGTTCGGTGTAGTTCTGACGATGGCCCTGGTGTTTCTGGTAGTGCTTACGACGGCGCATCTTGAAGATCTTGACCTTGTCGTGGCGGCCGTGGGAAATCACGGTGCATTTGACGGTGGCGCCAGCAATGAAAGGGGCGCCGATCTGCACTGACTCGCCTTCGCCTAACATGAGGATCTGGTCAAGAGTGACTTCTGCGCCAACGTCTGCCGGTATCTGTTCTACTTTAAGTTTTAGACCGTTGGTAACGCGATACTGCTTACCGCCGGTTTTTATGACCGCATACATGGGTTGGACTCCGAAAATAAACCAAAGGGTGTTACAAAGAACCGCGCATTATACAGAAAACTGTAGCGAAGTCAAAGCCTTGAGGTGTCCTTGTGGTAGACTTTTGCCCTTTCTACCACTCATCTTCCGGCTGCCTTGCTACGAGAGCGAAGGGGGATGTGAGTCGGCAGCGACTCAGCAAATCTGGAGCTATTTATGGCTGAAATTACCACGGCCTCCGGCCTGATCTACGAAGACACTATTGTTGGCGAAGGCGCCGAGGCCAAGGCTGGCGACCATGTTGTTGTGCATTACACCGGTTGGCTGACCAACGGCAGCAAATTTGATTCAAGCAAGGATCGTAATGATCCCTTCGATTTCCCGCTGGGCCAGCGTCATGTCATCTCCGGTTGGGATGAAGGCGTGCAGGGAATGAAGATCGGCGGAACGCGCAAGCTGACCATACCGTCGGAACTTGGCTACGGCGCGCGCGGTGCGGGCGGGGTTATTCCACCGAATGCGACGCTGGTGTTCGAGGTCGAACTACTCGGCGTGAAATGAGCGACTTCAGTCACGACAGAAAGCCGAAACGGTCGTCGAATGAGGCGGCTGGAGATGATCCGTGGGCCAAGTGGCGGCAGTCGGAGGCGCCTGCGGTTGTCGTGCCGGTGACGAAGCCTGCGCCGGTTGCGGTCGACCGGCCAAGGGG
>CAZLPR010000232.1:0-3776 GCA_964561415.1 uncultured Dechloromonas sp.
CACGACCTGCCGCGCCAACCCGGCCTGTGGTGCGTCCAGGGCTTCGGGGCGCGCGGCATCGTCTGGTCGGCACTGATGGCAGATCTGTTGCTCAGCCAGCTCGAAGGCGAACCGTTGCCGCTGGAAAATGATCTGGCCGATGCGGTCGACCCAGGGCGTTTTTTGATCAAGACAGCGCGCCACGCCAGTTCTGAAATCGATAACACCACCTGAAACCGCTAGCTGCGGTCAACACCCGCTAGACTTCGTTTTTTACCCACCACAAATCAAAGAGAGACACGCATGAAGATCGAAACTCTGGCCGTCCATGGCGGCTACAGTCCGGACCCGACCACCAAGGCGGTGGCCGTGCCGATTTACCAGACCACCTCTTATGCTTTTGACAGCACGCAGCACGGCGCCGACTTGTTTGACCTGAAGGTGCCCGGCAATATCTACACGCGCATCATGAACCCGACGCAGGACGTGCTGGAAAAGCGCGTCGCCGCGATGGAGGGCGGCATTGCGGCGCTGGCCATGGCTTCCGGCATGGCGGCAATTACGGCGTCGATCCAGACCATTGCCGAAGCGGGCGACAACATCATTTCCTCGAGCACGCTTTACGGCGGCACCTACAACCTGTTCGCCCACACTTTGCCGCAGTACGGCATTGAGGTGCGCTTTGCCGATTTCAACGACCCGTCTGCGATTGCACAGCTGATCGACAGCAAGACCAAGGCAGTCTATTGCGAGTCCGTCGGCAACCCGCTGGGTAACGTCACCGATTTCGAAAAGCTGGCCGAAATCGCCCACAAGCATGGCGTCCCGGTCATCGTCGACAACACCGTGCCGTCGCCTTACCTGTGCCGCCCATTCGAGCATGGCGCCGATATTGTGGTGCATGCGCTGACCAAATATCTGGGCGGCCATGGCAACAGTCTCGGCGGCATTATTGTCGATAGCGGCAAGTTTCCCTGGGCAGAACACAAAACCAGGTTCAAGCGCCTGAACGAGCCGGATGTGTCTTACCACGGCGTCGTTTACACCGAAGCGCTCGGCCCGGCTGCATACATTGGCCGCGCTCGTACCGTACCGCTGCGCAATATGGGTGCAGCGATTTCACCGTTTAATGCGTTCCTGATCTTGCAGGGCATCGAAACGCTGGCGCTGCGCATGGATCGTATTTGCGAAAACACACTGAAGGTTGCCCGTTTTCTGGAGAGCCACGCCAAGGTGAGCTGGGTCAATTACGCCGGGCTGCCCGAGCATAAGGACCATGCGCTGGTCCAGAAATACATGGGTGGCCGGGCTTCCGGGATTCTCAGCTTTGGTGTGAAAGGGTCAAACTGCAGTGGCTGCGAAGCCGGCGGCAAGTTCCAGGATGCACTGCAACTGGTCACCCGTCTGGTCAATATCGGTGACTGCAAAACACTGGCCTGCCATCCGGCTTCGACGACACACCGGCAGTTGTCAGCAGCAGAAATGGTCAAAGCCGGTGTTTCGGAAGAGATGATCCGCCTGTCGATCGGCATCGAACATATCGACGACCTGATCGCCGACCTCGATCAGGCTTTGAACGCTGCCTGATTTTTAATCGTAGTAAAAACAAAAACCCGGCTTTCCCGCCGGGTTTTTGTTTTTTGGATTTAAGCCATTTTTCATCGTCGACCGCAAGCAAAAACAACTGAGATTTTGCTCGATTGAAGCGCTTCTAGTGGTCAGCATCCGATAGCGGCAACGGGGGCTGGGGCCGACTCACCACGTAAAGCACGATGGCACAAAACAGGAGGAAAAATACCGTGGTCAGCGCACTCGGTGTCCAGGTGTCGTTCATGCCTTTTTCGCTCAACAACCAGAGAAAAATACCCAGCATCGGCACAGCCAGCACGCTACAAAATATGGCGGAGGCAAAGGCTGCTTTTTGCCCAAAATGCCGTTTCAAATGATTCACTCAACTTCCTCTACCATTAACCAGATTGAGCGATTATCTCTTGCATCGCTCGTTGAAAGACTCAGTGTTCCAGGCTCCTTAGCACTGGCCTGACGGCCGCCGCCACCCAACTCAATCCACTCCCCCAGCAGTCCGGAAACCGTGGTCGACAAATGTTGAGTGTTGATATTACCGCGGCCAGAAGCACCAACACTGTCCGCCTGCTGACTAATTTCCAGCGTCACCCGGTCGCCATTGAGGCGCGGTGCGGCATAAAAACCACGCCCGACATCTTTGTAGACAAGCGTTTCATTAACGATGGCACCGCCGGGTCCGATCACCACCTGGCGCATCGGGATCGGCAACGAACGGCCAATCTGGATAAACGCCTGGCCACCGTCGACGGTCTGGATCATTTGCCCGGCACTTTCACCACGCAGGCTCTTCGTATCCCAAACCTGCGCCTGGACATTGGAACGGCGCGTACTGCCGAGTTCCACCTGGCCGCTCGCCTCGGCACCGCGAGCGTTGTTTTCGCTTTGCCGATTCTGGCTGATCCGGATAATCAGGCGCCGGGTTGGCGTATCGAGTGCGGCCAGTGCTTTTTTAATCTCAGCCCGGTTGTGTGGCGAGGCCCGCAGGAAAAGCTGGTTGTTCATGCCGGTCAGCGTGCCGCCCGCTTCGACCAACGGCAGTAGTACCGGCAAAACATCTGCAGCGCTCTTGCTCTTCAGCTCGATGACCTCCATCTGCTGCGCAGCCACAAAACCAAACCAAAGCCCCATTGCTACGGTCAACAGCATTTTCAGGGCAATTTTCATCGCGTCACCTCAAATAGCTACGTTATGTGGCTGGCCCAGATATTCCCGGGAATGCATTTCAGTCATCCGGCTCACTGTACGAGTAAATTCGCTAGCCTGCGTTCCCTCGACGTAGAGTTCCTCCGGTGCGCAATCCGCCGTCGAAATCAGTTTCACTTTGTGATCGTAAAAAACATCGATGAGCCAGGTGAAACGCCGCGCCTCCGACGACTGGCTGACGGTCATTTTGGGAATGTGCGAGAGCAGCACGGTGTGGTAACTGCGGGCAATTTCAAGATAGTCGTTCTGCGAACGCGGGCCGCCGCAGAGCGTTTTGAAGTCGAACCAGATGACGCCATTGCCACGCCGAATGGTTTCAATTTTCCGGCCCAGGATTTCGACCGAACCACCCTTCTTGCCTTCGCCGCCCGCCACCATGCAGAAATACTGGCGCATCTTCGTCTCAGCCCCGGCATCGGCCGGATGGTGATAAATCTCAACTTGTTCCAGCGTGCGCAAACGGTAATCGATTCCCGCTTCCACTTCAAAAACATCGAGATGCTTTTGCAGCAGCGCGATGGTCGGCAAGAAACTGTCACGATGCAGGCCGTTCGGGTAAAGCATGCTCGGCGGGTAGTTCGAGGTCATGACCAGAATAACCCCTTTGGCTAGCAGGCCATCGAGCAGGCGGCCAAGAATCATCGCATCGGCAATATCCGAGACGTGAAATTCGTCAAAACAGAGCAGCCGCACTTCGCGCGCAATCTGCTCGGCCACTTTCAGCATCGGGTCCGGCTCGCCTTTGTACTTATCGAGATCACGATGAATCTGCTGCATGAAAGCGTGAAAATGGATGCGTTTTTTGCGGCGATACGGCACCGAGTCGTAAAAACAATCCATCAAAAAACTCTTGCCCCGGCCGACGCCACCCCAAAAATAAATGCCTTGCGGCGGTTTGGGCGGAGAAAGCAGGCGTTTGAACGTGCTGCCGCGGTCAACCTTGAAATAAAGCAAACTGGTGTAGAGATTCTGCAAAGCAGTGGCCGCCGCCATCTGCGCGGCATCGG
>CAZLPR010000233.1:0-3408 GCA_964561415.1 uncultured Dechloromonas sp.
CGCTGACCCTGATTGATGGCCGCCGCATTTCACCGTCGGACGATGTCGTCGGCCACTCCGACTACCAATATAGCTGGCTACCGGTTTCAGCCATCGAGCGGGTCGAGATTATTCGTGGCCCGATGTCCACGCTTTACGGTTCGGAAGCGCTCGGCGGCGTGATCAATCTGATCACGCGCCAGCCGAAAGACAAGTGGATCGGCTCGGCCATGCTCTCTGGTTCCGGCCTGATCGACGGCGAAGGCGGCTACGGGAAGCAGGGTTCAATCTTTGCTGCCGGGCCGCTGGGTGACCGGATCGCCCTGCGAATCAACGTTGAAAGCACAGACCGGGCGGCCGTACCGGAAAAAGCGGCGCCGCAATATTCTGAAATTGAAGGGCGCAGGAGCCGCTCTGGCGGCCTCGGCGGCACCTTGAAACTGAGCGAAACGCAGAGTCTCGATGTGCAATGGAGCGCCGGTGACGAAGAGCGGACCTACGACGACGTCAGCAGCGCCGGCATTGCCTACGAGAACCGCTACGACATCGAGCGCTCTCAAGCCAGCATTGCCTGGAAGGGCGAGTTTGGCCGCTGGCGCAGCCAGGTTCGCGCCTATCGGAGCGAAATAGACATCACCAACCAGCGGACCAACGGTGTCAGCACGACCCGCCCGCAAAATCTTGGCGACCAGGTCGTCGACGGTTTTGCCGCAATCAAGCTCGCCAATCAAGTCTTGACGGTGGGCGGGGAGTACCGCATCGAAACATTGAAAAATAGCGGCCTGTTGGGCGGAGAGGATGACGCCAGGCACCAGGCGCTCTTTGTTCAGGATGAAATTACGCTGGGTAACAACCTGATCCTGACTGCCGGCGTGCGCGGCGATGAGCACGAAATCTTTGGCTTTGAAGCGAGTCCGCGGGCCTATCTGGTCTGGGAAGCCACCCCCGAACTGATCATTAAAGGCGGCTATGGACACGCCTTCAAAGCGCCAACCCTGAAACAAATCTCCCCGAGCTATATCGGTGCCGAGGGGCCGCACACCTTTCTGGGCAATGCAGACACTCAGCCTGAAAGCGCTGATTCCTTTGAAATATCGGCCGACTGGAAGCGCGGCCCACTCAACCTGCGCGCCACGGCCTTCCATACCAAGGTTGACGACCTGATCACCTACCGCCTGATCAAGAGCGTTAGCGTGGGCAAATTAACGCGGCGCACCTATCTCTACGACAATATTAACCAGGCCACACTCAACGGCCTCGAAACCGGCTTCACCTGGGCAATCAATCCCGACATCAACTGGAATACCAACCTGACCTTCCTTCATACCAAAAATGAAGCAACGGGCAAGGAGCTGGAAGACCGTCCGGGAACCACCATTGCGTCCCAGCTTGACTGGAGCATCGGCCACGGATGGAGCGCCCGCGGCGCCGCCGAATATTACGGCACCCAAACCAGCGCCGGCGAGCGCCTCCCGGCTTACGCGCTGTGGCATGCCAGTATCGGCAAGAGGCTGGATAAAACATTCAGCCTGAGAGCCGGGATCAACAACCTCACCGATGTTCGACTGGCCGATAAATCCCCGACTTTTGGCTATGCCGAACTGGGCCGCAATGCCTTCGTAACGGTACGCGCCGATTTCTGACCCTCCTTGTTGGGCCGATGGCAGCGAGCTGCTGTCGGCCATTTTTCGGATTCCCCATGCCCGCCACCGACCTGCCCGATGCCGACGCGCTGTTGGCCTCGCTGCTTTCCCTGATGACCCAATTTTCCTGTCTCGGCTGCCCGGAACAGGCGCTGCTCATCCAGCGGGAGCTCAAGCTCATACAAAGCTACCCGGATCAATCCGTCGCGCCGCTGCTGAAAGGCGTCGCCCGGCGTCTCGAAAACGAATGGCGGCAACTGCACCTCGCGATTGCCGACGATCCGGCGCCAGTGGCCAGCGCCCAGCGCCTGGCGCTGCATTGAACCACCCAATGTCTCCCTTATTGTGATTGCCCGCCAGGTAAATGATGCCCCAGCTACGCCAGCTCCTGATCGCCGCCAGCCTGTTTTTCGCCCAGTCGTGCCTGGCTGATGTCCATCCTGATTCAGTCCTGTTCATCGCCACCTCGCCCGTGCCCCAGGGCAAGTTCAAGGTCGTGACCGAAATTGGTGCGAAATACGGGTTCACCGTGGCAGCGCATTTTGCCGAGCGCCTGCCGCCCGAACAGCTCGACAATCTATTCCAGGGCCGCGATGCGGTGTTTTTCGACGCCGCCCGCAGCCACATGCAGGAGTCGGTCAAGGGCAAACTGGCCAAAGTCCTGCCCGGCCTGCAAACCCCGCACATCTGGATGCGCGACAACGGGCCGCTGGCCGAAGGTTTTCCCCAGCCCATCGCCGAGCGCCTGCACGCCTATTACACCAACGGCGGCCAGGCCAATTACGAAGGCTTTTTCCAGACCCTGGCCGCCCACCGTCAGGGCAAGTCACTGGCCGGCATTGCCCCGCCCTTCATTTTTCCCGATGCTGCGGTCTACCACCCGAAAGCGCCCAATTCCGTCTTCGCCACGCCGGCCGAGTATTTCCGCTGGAAAGGCATCGACCTCCAAAGTGGAACCACGGCGCGCCCGCCGACCATCGCCATCGCCTTTCACCAGATTTACATCGGCGCCGAGCAGACGGCCTTCGTCGACGACCTGATCGCCCGCATCGAAGCCGCCGGCGCCATCGCGCTGCCTTACTACGCGCCGGTGCTCGGCGCGCACGAAAAGATGCTGACGCTGAATGGCCAGGTGATTGCCGATGCGGTGATCAATACCCAGATCGTCCTCGACCCCGAAGGCCGGCGCAGCGAGTTGGCCAAACTCGGCATCCCGGTCATCCAGGCGCTGGCCTACCGCAAGGGCGACGCAGCGGCCTGGCGTGCCGACCCGCAAGGCCTGCCGCTGATCGACGTGCCTTTCTACCTGTCCCAGGGCGAGTACGCCGGGATCATCGACCCCATCGTCGCCAGCACCAACCGCCAAAGCGATGGTGAAATCGTCGTCATTGCCGAGCAGAGCGCCGCCATCGCCAACAAGGCGCTCAAGCTCGTCCGCCTGCAGCGCCTAGCCAATGCCGAGAAAAAGGTCGCGGTCTTTTTCTGGAATTACCCGCCGGGTGAAAAGAACCTTTCCGCCTCCTATCTCAACCTGCCGAAAAGCCTCGAAACCACGCTGCGCGCCCTGAAGAGCGCCGGCTACGATGCCCGGCCGGAAAGCGAAATCGTCCTCATCAACAGCCTGCAACGCCTGCTCGCCCCGTTCTACCGCGATGGCGAACTGCAAAGCCTGCTCGCCGACGGCCTGGCCGAAAAACTGCCGGTCAAGACCTACCGCGCCTGGCTGGCAACGCTGCCCCCGGCCATGCAGCAGGAACTCCGGGAACGCTGGGGCGAGCCGGAAAAG
>CAZLPR010000233.1:3419-3771 GCA_964561415.1 uncultured Dechloromonas sp.
CGTGAAGGCGGCGCAAGCTATTTCGTCATTCCCCGCTTTGCCGCCGGCAAGATCGTTTTCACGCCGCAGCCGCCGCGCGGCGAAAAATGGGAGGACAAGGAAAAAGCCCTCTACCACTCGACCAAGGCCGCGCCCTCGCACTATTACCTGGCGCATTACCTGTGGGCGCGCGAAGCCTTCAAAGCCGACGCGCTGGTCCATTTCGGCACGCACGGCACGCAGGAATGGCTGCCCGGCAAGGAGCGCGGCCTGTCCGTCTCTGACCCCGGCATGCTGGCCGTGGGCGACCTGCCCGTGGCCTACCCCTACATCGCCGACAACATCGGCGAGGCCCAGCAGGCCAAGCGCCGGG
>CAZLPR010000234.1:0-3751 GCA_964561415.1 uncultured Dechloromonas sp.
GGCGGATGCATGCCGTGGGCTACCAGGCCGCGGGCGATGGCGCCGCGCAGGACGGCATAGCCATAATCGAGCGCCGCATTGGCCCAGCGTTCTTCAGCGCGATAAAAGCCCTGGCCGAAAAGCTGGGTGAAGTAGAAGGCGGCGGCCTGGCCTTCGAGGTTTTCCGTGTCACCCGAACGCACACGTCGGGCGTATGAATCCATGCGGTCAACGCCATTTTTTGCACAAAAACGAAGTACGGCCGTCTGGTTTTCGATCTTGCGCCGGACGATGTTGGCCCAAGCTTGTTTGGCCAGGGGGCGAGGGATGTCCATCTGCTTGCGCATCAGGCGCGTGGTGCGGGAATGCGCGAGAAACGGCAGAAAGACGCCGTTTGGCTGGTGATTGTCGCCGGTGGCGTAAAGGCCGATGCCATAGTCGGCGCAGGCCGAGAGGACCGGGTGGGTGAGCTGGATTTCGCGATGGTTGAGGACAATGATTGCGATGTCCTCGAAGGGGACGAAGGCCGTTTGTTCCTGCTCAATGGCGAGGGAAAAATGCTCCCGGCGCAGCTTGGCTGGCCGGGAAATCATCACACTACGCCAGCCCACGACGTTTCTCCGGTGGGGCAGGGTAGACGTTGCCGAGGGTGTCAACGTGGAACTTTTCAATGTCCTTCGCTGTAGTTACACCTATGCTGCGAATCAATCCGTCTTTGCCAACAGATTGGTTTCGGTCATGTGCCCAAATGCTAATTGAACTCGTTGAACGGTCCGTACTGGCGTAATAGCCAAGATGTGTCTCATCTTTGAGGCGAATTTGCACTAAATCGTTGGGGTAGAGTGAGAAGCGCCATTCGAAAGTGTCATCGATAATTGCCCATTGATTTTCATCTTTGCCGCGAGTAATCGCCTGATTCGGCAGCCCCGTCACCCGGTGATGCACATAAACCGGCACCAGATGGAACCTGCCGGCCTTGGTGAAGACATCCACCCGTAACATCGTATCGTTCTTGGCAATGCCGCCGCGCACCGGGATGCCGGACAGCTTGTCGATGACCTTGGTCACGGTGCGAACGATGGGGCCGGTCGGGTTGCCTTCCTTGTCCGGCTTGCGTAGCGGGTTCGTCGCCGGGAATGCCTTATCACCCTTGCCGCCGTGGGCTTCGAGGCGTTCACGGATGGCTCCGTAGAGTTTGGCATTGCGATGTGGATCGGCGAGCAAGTCGATGTCTTTCAGAGCCAAGCTGGCGAGCGCGACCTTCTGTGAAACGCTTCCGTTTTTCTTCAATTTTTCCGGTTGACCGTAGATAGTGTCTTTGTGCGCAGCGCCACCGTTGCGGCGCTGCGGTGCGCGGGAAACGAACAACGGTTTCAGCGCTGCGAGTTCTTCCTCCGTATAGCTGCTCAGCCGTGCCATTTCTTCGCGCAACAATGCCGGCGAATCGATTTTCAGGCGGGCTTCCAGTTCGTGCCGGAAGTAAGGCCACGGGTCGGGGAAGTGCTCGCGCAGTTGCTGGTGCATGGCCGGATTGACGATTTCGCCGGTTTCGATATTTACGAAGCCATCACGCACCTGTTCCAGTTCGCGGGTACGCGAGTAATTGGAAAGGCGCTGAACCATGCTGTGACTGCATGCCGCGACAACGGCCGCGTCGAGGGCGTGGTGGCGGTCGCTGTCGGACCGAATCTTGAGCAATCCCCAGCGGGTGCGCAGGAAGTTCGTAAGTTGGCCGCTGACCACGACGCAGCGTTTGGCTTCGCTGCCTTCGGCCAGTTTCAAGTGTTGTTCGACGTAGTTCTTGAAGAAGCGGCAAACGTAGCGGGTGTCGTTCAGGTTGCGTTCGCGAAACTCTTCGGATTCCTTGGCGCCGAAATCCTTGCGTAGCAGCCGGGTACGCTTGGCCAGCCGATAGGCCTTGTTCGATTCGACGAAGGAGAAGAAGCGTTGCCAGCGTTCGCTGTTCTCGGCGCCACCCAGATATTCGTAGGGAGTGCGGTTGCCCTTGTCGCGGTTTTCGCGCGTCAGCACCAGAACCTTGTTGTTCTTGCTGTCGTCAAAACTGCGCGAATAGGGCAGGGCATGGTCGATTTCGGTCGAGCCGTCGAGGAAGATTTCGGCGACATCGCCTGAAGATGCAAGGGGTTTTTGCGAGTAGGCGCATTGGCCGTTCTGTTCCCTGTAAAGCCGCCATTTTTCGAACTCAAGACCCTTGGGCGGGTGGCCGAACAACTCAATGAATTGTTCCCGGTCGCGCTGATTTCTGGCCTGGTATTCGTCCTGATCCTTCTTGATCTTGTTGCGCTCGTCGAATGGCCGAGACAGGTCGCGGGCCATTTCGATATGCACCGCTGATGGCGAGCCATAGCGGCGGATGATGGCATTGACCACCTTCCGTGCCTGGTTCAGCGAACGCAGAACGACGGGGTTGCGCGGAATGTCTGCATCCTCGGCGAAGATCATCCGACCATCGCCGTCTCGGCCGTCGTAGAGCGGCGGCAGATACTTGTGTTCGCCTTCGCCGATCTTGTGCAACTGGCTGTGGTGGTAGCCGGCCTGGACGCAGGCTTCGTCGTAGCGCAGACCTTTTTCCATGTGCGGCACGATGGCCCGCAAAGCCTTGAGCGACAGCGCGTGGAATTTATCGAAACGGATGTTCAGTAGCGCTTCGGTAAGTCCTTCAGGATTGGGCAAGACCAGCTTGGCGAGTTCGGTGCGAACTTCGTCGTCATCCTTGTAAACGCTCAGTATCCAGGCGATTTTGTCGAAAATTTCCGGTTGACCGCAAAGCGCGTCTCCCGAGAGCTTTTCCCACTCGTCGTTGAGGCTGGCTTTATTGAGCGTTTGCCGGAGTTCTTGCCAGGCCGGGATTTTGACCAGTGTGGCCGATTCCGGATCTTTGGTCTTGCCTTCGGCCTTTTGCGCCTCGGTCGGGTAGGCGAGGCCGATGAATTTGAAACAGCCAGCTTCCAGCAAGCCGGCTTTGGTGAGCGCCATGCCAAGCTGTTTATAGGTGAGGTCGCCGGCTTGTCGGTATGGCAAAGGCAGCACGAGTTGCCGTTCTTGCTCGGTGAGTTGGCGGGTGATGCCGTCCGTAACGATACGAAGATTGTTCAGTCGTGTCAGCCAGACATGGCGTTCGGCGGTGAAGCTGGCTTTGGGGGCGCGGTATTCGTTTTTCTCGAAGGTGCAGGTGCCGAGCATCTTGAGCAGGTCGGCGCCGGCCAGGGCCGGCTTTTGCTGCCAGAACAAACCGCTCTTCTTGTCGCTGTTGCCGAGGATCGCGGTTTCCAGTGTGTCCGTCGCATGCCGGTTACCGAATACCCTTTGCCTGGCGAATAGCAGTGCCAGTTCTTTGGCCAGCAATTCCCGCGACAGCGCCTTGCGATATTCGCCCTGCTTGTTGCGCTGGGCTTCCGGGAACTCCGCCAGTACCATTTCAGCCGCGCTGCGATAGCCCTTTTCATCCATCAGCTTGGCAGTGCCGGCCAAACCCTGTTTGACCTTGCCGCCTTCGCTCTTGCTGTCGCCTTCAGTCTGTTTTGCTTCGGCGCGGCTGATCCAGTGAAAACCCCGGTGTTTGCACAGGTGGTAAATGACGCGCGCCCATTCTTCGTCGCTCAGACAGCGACCGAGGCTGTCGACGCGCAATTGCCAGAGCGAGGTAGCAAAAGCTTGTTCGGGCTTGAATAATTTCGTGTCGGCGATCAGGCCGGCGTTTTTCAGTAGTCGAGCCAGCTTCTTCAGTCGCCACGCCCGACGGAACAGGCGG
>CAZLPR010000235.1:0-3742 GCA_964561415.1 uncultured Dechloromonas sp.
GGGGGGGGGGGGTTGAAAATTCTCGAAAAGGGGGGGATTTCGAGAGGAGGGGTTCAGTGCATGACTGCACTTTATGCCGCCTCCCGGTAGGTGTCTGTCGTGCTTTCGTAGCCTTGTGTAACTGAATGTTGCCTGCTGTCTTGAACCTTGAAACCTCAGTTGACCGCTTCTCCCTATCTGGCTTGCCGCATGAAGAATCGCCCCTGCGCCTCCGAGATAGCTCACCCGTGGGATGACCGCGCTACGCGGCTGCTGGCATGCCTGGTCGGGCGCCCGGCTTTGTCGCTCCTTCTTGCCGGCGTCAGCCTGCTGCGGCGTTGCTTCGCGCCGACCATCCTGCCCAGGCATACCGTCAGCCACGTCCAACTGAGATTTTAAGGTTGAACCTGAAAACGGCGAGGCAAGGCGCCGAAGTGCGGCAAAGCCGGGGCGGATTGGTGCGCTGCAAAACGCCTCCCGGCACACTGGAGCAAGGCGTGCGGGGAGGCGTTGGGTTTGCTGCCCGGCGAGGCGTTGGCAAATGCCGCTTTGCGGCTGTTTAGTGCTCGGTTTAGTGCTCGATATGGGAGATTTCAACAGCGTGCAGCGGAATCTGGTAATCGGCCGCAAGTTGAGATTTGACCGTGTCTTCGATGGATTGACCTGCGCTGGCAACGAAATGGCGTGCGCCAGTGTAGTCCTGCGGAATGCCGGCGCGATCCTGGGTGATGCGATAGTGAACTTTAACGTTCATTGCTGTAATCCTTTTATGGGTTTTTTGTATCCTGCGTAATTAGTATATAGACAAAATTTGTTGCGGCGCAATATCGGTTTTCCACAGTATTTGCAGCATCTTCCCGCTGGTGAATGGACTGTTTTTGGGGCTGTGCCAGGGCGGCGGGGTTTTCAGGTGCGGGAGTGGGTGAAACGCGCCAACTCGTCTTGCGTATTGATATTCTCGAAGGCGTCCGCTTGGTCGTCGAAGGCGACTTCGACGCTGTTCAGGGTGGCATACCAACGGCTGAATTTGCGCTCGCCACTGGCGAGAAAGGCCGTGAGATGTGGCAAAACGCTGCTTTTGCAGAGGCAAAATACCGGATGGACCTGATCGAAGCAGCGGGCGACTGCGAGTTCGGCACCGGCTGCGGTCAACGCGGAAAACAGGCGAAAAACGAGATCGTCAGGCAGAAAGGGGGAGTCGCACGGGGCGGTGGCGACGAGCGGGTGGCTGGCCGCCGTTAACGCCGCATGCAGGCCGGCCAGTGGGCCGGCAAAGCCGGGAATTTGATCGGTGATGACTCGGTAGCCGAAGGCGGCATGGCGTTCGTGGTTCTGGTTGGCATTGATCAAAAGCTCCGCGACCTGGGGCGCCAGGCGTGCGGCAACGTGGGCAATAAGCGGTCGGCCATTGAGCAATTGCAAGCCTTTGTCGACGCCGCCCATGCGTCGGCCAAGGCCGCCGGCGAGAATGACGCCGGTGATCGATGCGCTGTGCATCAGAAGGCTCGTGTTCGCCAGGCCGGGCCGGCGAAGTGAATTTCGACTGCGCTAGCGAGCGCCTGGGCGCTTAGGGCGTGGAGCGATCGGGCGAGACAAAATTCGGGGCGTTCCGGCGTGGCCGCCCGGATCGGTAAAGCGAGCTTGTCAGACAAAGGTGGCTTCCGGTTCGATGTTGAGAGGTTCGATGTTGAGAATGTGCTGGTGGTCACTGCTGGGTTGTCAGGTTAGGCCGATCCGGAGGTTATCAAAGAAATTGCCGTGTGCGGCTCTTCGCCCGGCCTCCGCTGGCGCTTAAAAAGTAATGACCTTGTCGGCCGTCAGCGTTGCCTCGGCTAGTTCAAGCAGGGTGCCGATGGCGGTGCCGGGAATCAATGGCAGATCACCCAGGCCGCGCGCCAATGCGCAGGTTCGGCAAAGCCGGATTTCGACGCCTTGAGCCAGCAGTTGTTCGACCGTGCCCTGCAGGCCATTGCCCGTGCCGTCGATCTGGTTGGGCAATCCGAGCACCGTGGCATCGGACATCAGGAAAATGCGGATGGCCGGCTTGGCATCGTTACCCGCCAGCGCAGCGGCCAAACGCAAGGCGGACAGGCAACGCTCGCTGCCGTAGGGCGCGGCGTTGATGATGATCAGGATATTTTGCATAGTGCTTCCTTGTGAAATGGTTTAGGCCAATGTGGCGGCGCGCGCCCGAAAACTGCTTAAGCCGGTTGCCCAATTTTCAATGATTTTTCGGTTTGCTTGATGATCGAATTTTTCTGCCTCGGCAGAAAAACCCGGTGGCGCCAGCGGCAGTCTTGCGGTCAACGGGAAAATTGCGCTGAAAACGATTGATCGCCGGCGATCGTTAATGGCTGGCCGCTTCGGCCGCGTCGCATCACAGCACGTAAAACAGAATGGCGATGAAATGCATCAGGCTGCCGGCGATGACGAATAGGTGCCAGATGCCGTGCCAGTGGCGAAAGCGTTGGTCAAAGGCGAAGAAAACGATTCCCACGGTATAAAACACGCCGCCGCTGGCCAGCCAGATGAAGCCTGGCATGCCGAGGTTGGCGAGCAGCGGTTTGACGGCGACCAGCACGATCCAGCCCATTACCGCGTAGATGGCGAGCGACATGATTCTGGCTTCCGAGCGCGGCTTGATTTCCTGCAGCATGCCGATCAGGGCCAGCGTCCAGATGATGCCAAACAGCCACCAGCCCCACGCGCCGCGCAGGCTGATCAGGCAAAACGGCGTGTAGCTGCCGGCGATCAGCAGGTAGATGGAAAGATGGTCGAGCTTGCGCAGGATGTCTTTCGCCCGGCCGCGCAGGCAGTGGTAAAGCGTCGAGATGCTGTAGAGCAGGACCAGCGTTGCGCCATAGACGGCGATGCTGAAAATTTTCCAGCCGTCGCCGCTGCTTGCCGCCAGGCTGAGCAGCCCAATGGCGCCGACCAGTGCTAACAAGGCGCCAATCAGGTGCGTCCAGGCGTTGAATCTTTCTCCGTGGTACATCGAGCAAGCCTCTTTCCATGGCGGGTTGGCAACTCAGATAGACAGTGGCGAGTGAGCCGCGTTCGTCAAGGCGGGGTGGTTTCTCGCGGCGCTGATTGGAAAAATTGCGGATGGCCGCTCATCCGGATTCGGACGCAGGGTTTCAAACAGCGGGGAGGGGCAAGCGCTGAGTACCTGTTTTCAGGCGTTGTTGGGCGGTTGACCGTAGCCGGTCGAGGCTCGGCGTATAATCCGCCCCGGAAAGTTGGCCAGGCAATCGCTGGGCATCCGCAGGCAACTGCGGTGCCGGGAGGAAAGTCCGGGCTCCATTGGGCGGGATGCCAGTTAACGGCTGGGTGCTATAAGTCGCTAGACGCGAGTCGAGCGGCCCAAGGCAACGGAAAGTGCAACAGAGAATAGACCGCCGATGGCGTCGCAAGACGCACAGGTAAGGGTGAAACGGCGAGGTAAGAGCTCACCGCACTGGCGGTAACGTTCAGTGGCTTGGTAAACCCCATCCGGAGCAAGACCAAATAGGGAAGCTGAGGCGTGGCCCGCGCTGCTTCCGGGTAGGTTGCTTGAGCCTGTCAGCGATGGCAGGCCTAGAGGAATGATTGCCGAACCTCGCAAGAGGGGAACAGAACCCGGCTTATCGGCCAACTTTCCAATTTATCTGCTCCGAAGAATAGGCTCTCGACGCGATTCTGGACCATGAGGGACAATGCGCGGAGCGACTAATTAGCACAGGCCTTCAGGCCGGGGATTTCAACCTTCGTACCGCCCTGAAGG
>CAZLPR010000236.1:0-300 GCA_964561415.1 uncultured Dechloromonas sp.
AACCAACGTAGTCTCAAGCCTTGCAAGCTGACCAACATCAAACGGTTAAAGAGCCAAAATAAAAGTTTGTGCCCGGTGGCGTTGCTTTCAGAGTCGCTTCTGATCCAAGAATAACTACGCGCCCATTGCGGTCCGAGAGCTTTCTCCCGTGCGGCCGGTCAGTTCAAACTTGACGCCTCGGTTGGACGCCTCCGTTGGTGCGTTTGGGCGGGATAATCTGCACGAAGCAACGATATGGTCCCTGCGCCGCAGGGGGCGGTATCCCTTGCGGACGCGGCAAGCTCATGCCGGAAAGGGATG
>CAZLPR010000236.1:310-3740 GCA_964561415.1 uncultured Dechloromonas sp.
ACTGAGGCGTCAAGGTTGACGCCTCAGGAGGCTTTTTCACCGGTCAAGTGCGAGCCACAGAGCCAGCGCGGAAGCATGATCTGCACAAAATGATTGTCATGGCTATTTGTGCGCTGCTTTGTCGTTGCGATGGGTGGGCGGATATGGCGGATTGGCGTGAAGACGAAGAGCCTCGGCAAACAGCAATTAATAGGGGCTACTCTTCCCCCCGGCATCGCGGACGAGACTATTCACCCAATTCAACGACTCGACCATGCCGCGCAGCATGCACCCCCTATCCAGCACCAGGCGCTCGACCAGGCCATCCACCCGGTCAAAATCCTGGTCATCGAGGGCGCTCACAAGATCCAATAGTTCGCCGAGCAGACCCTTGCGTCCGAGCAGCGCCTGCTCGACATCCTCCGACAGATGCAGGTTCCGCAGCACCTCTTCCAGTGGAATGCCCAACAGGGCTTCGAGATGCGAAAGCAGGCCGACCATGAAAGCCTTATCCCTGAGCGCCGTCTGCCTGGGCAGCAAGGCAACCAGATATTCAAGGAATCGCCCCCGGAACGCAGCCGCCTGCATCAACGGATTTGGCACCACGGCCTGCTGCTCTTCATTGGAATAAAGAAGCAGCTGTACCCAGCGGAGCAGGCTCTGCCTGCCCAGCAGCAAAAGGACTTCGCGCAAGGTGCCGATACGGCGCGGCAGGGCATTGGCCGAGGAATTGACCAGTTTCAGCAAACTGAAGCAGAGTGCGGGTTCAATCTTGAGACGCCGTTCGATTTCTTTATTGTCGACCTCGCCGGCAAACAGCATCCTTAGCAAATCAAGCAGTATGGTTTTTTGCGGTGAAAGTTGACGCCCTTGGCGAATGGCCGGGCGGGCGAAGTGATATCCCTGAAAGTAGTCACAACCCAAGCGCCTGGCCGCCTCAAAAGCCTCTTCCGTCTCCAGCCTGCCAGCGATCAACTTCACTCTTCCAGACAAACCATCGATCTTCTTGGCAACCAGCAGAGCATCCAGTCCCACCCGCAGATCGACCTTCACAAAATCGGCAATCTGCAAAAGGCGCTCGGAACTCTCGCCCGGCCGGTAGTTGTCAAGCAGAAAGCGAAAACCGGCATACTTCATCTCCTCGCAACGTTCGATCAGCGCATCGGTCGGCACCGAATTTGCCGGCAGCTCAAGAACCACCCGCTCCGGGTCCAGCGCAACGAGCAGCCCTTCATCGAGCATCTCTTCTTCGATATTGATAAAACAAAGGGCATCTCCGATTGCGCCGAGAAATCCCAGTTCCCCAAAGGCGACCCTGATCACCCGGGAAGTCGCTCGCACCGGGTCGGAAAAGCGTGCGACGCCATCGACTTTTCCCGTTTCACTGTGCCGATACAGCAACTCGTAACCAAAAATCCGACCGCCGGAATCCATAATGGGCTGATAGGCCAGATAAAAAACATCTTTCCTCTCGGCACCCTCACTCGACATAACGCCGACATCCGGATTTTTCCGGAGCAACTCGTCCACCGACTCCCGGGTGATTCGACAATGTCCGCCAACGGTCTGCCGCGCATCGAGAATTCCGCCATCTACCCAGAGTTGGACCGTCAGCAAAGGAACGCCAAGCATTTCCGCCGCCTCTCTGGCCGAACAAATGCCGGGTGACGCGCTGAAGGCAGCGGGCTCAAAAAGTGAACTCATCGATTGGTGATATTTCTTTTTCATTTGTGTCCCTTGGCAGTAGTCATGGCCCTCAAAGGCCTCGCGCATAGGTAAAACGTGCGCGGCAGCGCCCGAAGCAGTCCGCCATCTCCGGGCTATCCCAGCGCAGTTGCAGAAATTCCAGCGCCGATTTGTTTAGGCTGGTCACCCGACCGTGCGGCGAAGGGGGCAAATCCATTGCCCGCGCAAGCGATTCGGCGAGATTGATCACCGCCGGCAACGGGTCGTTCCATGCCGTAATGGTGTCATGATGACTCCCGATAGCTCGCATGATGCTTTTCGGAAGGTTCCAGAAGCTTGCCATCAGCACCCCGAGTTGACTGTGATCCAGCCCGAAAACCTCGGTTTCGCGCTGCAGCAAATCGCCGGCCAGCGTTGCCTGGCGCCGGATAGCGCGATACGCGCCGGCATCCTCGGAAAAGAACACCAACTGGCCAATATCATGGAGAATTCCGGCGACATAGGCCTCGGCAGGCGAAATCCGGGCAAGTTGGGCCAATTCCTGCGCCACAATCGCCACGGCCAGCGAATGCTCGAAGAAATAGATGTGGCCGCTTCCCTGGCTGACAAAGCGATTGAGTCCGACGGAGAGGATGATCTGCCGGATTTTGTCGAAGCCGATGACGGATGCGCCGGAAAAAAGATCGCTCAAGTCGGGCAACGCCCGCATGCGGCGTAGACGGTTGGCGGCGGACAGAATAGCGGCAGAGATGACCGGATCGTTGCGGGCGATCAGCGCCAGACTATCCAACGAAGGCGCATCCTCGCGCAGACAGTCGAGCAGCTTGGGAACCACCTTGGGAAATGCAGGCAAGCGGGCAAGCATTTCCGGGATGCGCGCCGATGAGATTCGCGTGCCCATCACATCGGCCCGGCCATGATAAGCGCATCGAAAAGCCCGCGACAATCCTCATTCACGCCTTCGGCACAATCGAAAATTGCCCGCAGCCGAGCTTCGTAGTCCTGCTGAAGCGCCAGGTAATCACCGACCTCCGGCGGATGCTCGTTAAGCACGGCAACGCACTCGACCGCCTTGATCGTCAACTGGCCTATCGTTCCTGTGGTCAATTCCGTCCCGGCCGCCAGCGCCAGCGTGACCCTTCCCTCAGACTGTCCGATCACCCGGCGCGCCAGCGTCATGCCGGGCACCAGGACGTCGACCGGCAGCCAGCAATACAAAGGCGCCTGGCAAGAAAGGCTTGGCACATCGAAAGCAAATTCACCCATCATCTCTTCATCCTTTAAAAGTCGTATCAGATCGGTTATCTGGTTTCAGGATCGTGCCAAGCCGCTAACGATCAGGCGATTTTGAAGCGCCGGATCTGGCCTTCCAGTGTTTCAGCCAACTGCCGCAACTCATCGGCCACGCTGGCAGCGGCACCGGAGGCCGCATGGTTCTCCTCGGCCATCTGGGCAATCTGCTCGACATGGCGCGCGATCTCCGCGCTGGCCGCGCTTTGTTCGCGCAAGGCTGCAGAAATGTTGCTGACCCTGCCCACTACCTGCCCGGCACCGTTCTGGATCGACCCCATCGCCTCGCCTGCCTGGCGCGCCATATCGACGCCTTCGGCCACACGGGTCACGCCATCGGCCATTTCCTTGACGGCCTTCTCGGTGCCTGATTGCATGGCCCCGATCATTTCAGTGATCTCCTGCGTGGACTTCGCGGTGCGCTCGGCAAGTTTCCGCACCTCATCGGCCACCACCGCAAATCCCCGGCCCGATT
>CAZLPR010000237.1:0-3727 GCA_964561415.1 uncultured Dechloromonas sp.
CAGGCGGCGGCACCTCAACCTCCTCCCAGCACAGCACCTCGGGGCCACCGGTTTGATGCAGGCGGATGGCGTAAGTCATGGCGGTGTCCTTGTTGTCATTTTTAAAGACGAAAAGGGTATCACCGCGCCGAACTTCGATCTAGCGCAATCACCGCGGGGCGTCGACATTCTCGGCCTCCGGCCTTGCGGTCAACCGGAAAAACTCCCTTAAACCGGCGTCAGCTTGGCGTATTCCAGCGCCAGCCACTTCATGCCGTTGCCGCTAAAATTGACCTGCACCCGCGCATCGGCGCCGCGCCCTTCGGTGGACACAATGACACCGATGCCAAACTTGCCATGTTCGACCGTCTGCCCGATGCGCAACCCGCCCACCGCCGGCTCGGCGCTATAGCCGCCAGTAAACGTCGGCGCCAGCGACGCGGCTTTTTTGTTCAGTTTCAACAACAGCTCAAGCGGGATTTCATCGAGAAAACTTGAAGGCACGCAATAGCGCGTCTGACCATGCAGCATGCGCGTTTGCGCGCAAGAGAGGTAAAGACGCTGGCGCGCACGGGTCACGGCGACATACATCAGCCGGCGCTCCTCCTCGACTCCCTCGCGCCCCTGATTGACCGAGTTTTCATGCGGGAACAAACCCTGCTCCAGGCCGCTGACGAAAACGACATCGAATTCCAGTCCCTTCGCGGCATGCACCGACATCAGTTGCACCGCCTCGTCGCCTTCGCCGGCCTGATGCTCGCCGGCTTCCAGCGAAGCCAGCGTGAGGAAGGAAACCAGCGCCCCGCCTTCGCCAATGGCGCCTTCGGCATCGACAAAGGTCGCCGCGGCATTGATCAGCTCATCGAGGTTTTCCAGTCGATCCTGGCCTTCTTTTTCAAGCCGATAATGCTGGGCGAGGCCGGTTTTTTCGATAATGTGCTCGACGATTTCCGGCAGCGGCAGGCCATCGGTTTCCTGACGCAGCGTTTCGATCAGCCGGATGAAGGCGCCCACCGTTTGTCCGGCCTTGCCGGTCAATGAAGCTGCGGCGTTGTAGAGGCTGGAATTCGTCTGGTGCGCGGCAGCCTGCAGATTTTCCAGCGAGCGGGCGCCGATGCCCCGGGTCGGGAAATTGACGACGCGCAGGAAGGCCGTGTCGTCGTCCGGATTGCCCAGCAGGCGCAGATAGGCCAGCGCGTGCTTGATTTCCTGCCGTTCAAAGAAGCGCAGGCCGCCATAGACCTTGTAGGGCACATTCTTGGTGAATAACTCGTTTTCGAGTACCCGCGACTGGGCATTCGAGCGGTAGAGAATAGCCATCTGGGTCGGCGAAACGCCTTCGCGCACCAGTTCGCGGATTTCATCGACAACAAAGCGCGCCTCGTCGATATCGGAATAGGCCTCAAAAGCGCGGATCGGCTCGCCAGCGCCGGCATCGGTCCACAGGTTCTTGCCCAGACGTTCGCGGTTGTTCTTGATCAGCGCATTGGCCGCCGCCAGGATGTTGCCGTGCGAGCGGTAATTCTGCTCCAGCCGGATAACGTTCTGGCCGGCGTAATCGCGCTCGAAATCGCGCATATTGCCGACTTCGGCGCCGCGAAACCCATAGATGCTTTGATCGTCGTCGCCCACCGCAAAAACCTTGGCGCCGCCCCCGGCGAGCAATTGCAGCCAGCTGTATTGCAGGCGGTTCGTATCCTGAAACTCATCGACCAGGATGTAGCGGAAGCGCTCCTGATAATGCTGGCGCAACGGCTCGTTGCGCTGCAGCAATTCGTAACAGCGGAGCAGCAATTCGGCAAAATCGACGACGCCTTCGCGGTTGCACTGGGTTTCGTACTCGGCGTAAAGCTCCACCCGTTTCTGCGTGTAATTGTCGTACGCCTCGGCCTGCGCGGCACGAATGCCCTGCTCTTTGTTGGCATTGATGAAATGACACAGCTCGCGCGGCGGAAACTTTTCATCATCGACATTGAGATTCTTCAACAGGCGCTTGACCATCGACAACTGGTCGCCCGAATCGAGAATCTGAAAGGTCTGCGGCAACCCGGCTTCGCGGTAATGCGCCCGCAACAAGCGGTTGCACAGGCCGTGAAAAGTGCCGATCCACATGCCGCGCGTATTGATCGGCACCAGCGCCGACAAGCGCGCCGTCATTTCTTTCGAAGCTTTGTTGGTGAAGGTCACCGCCAGCACGCCGTGCGGCCCGACCTGGCTGGTCGACATCAGCCAGGCAATGCGCGTCGTCAACACCCGCGTCTTGCCGCTCCCGGCGCCGGCGAGGATCAAGGCATGCAGCGGCGGCAAAGTCACGGCCTGAAGTTGGGGGGAATTTAGATTAGCGAGCAGATCTGACATGTATCAACCAAAACTATGACCAAAGGCGTAGAATGCGCTGCTTATTTAGGCAGCAAGTAAACTGGTATGACCAATTTGTTGTTATTGTGCAACGCAACAAATAAATGTGCTTTTTTTCGCGTTATCTCAATAAGTCGAGAAGTATACTTGGTAAAAAATATATTGCAGTGCACAAAACTGCGCCATGTAGTTGATCGCCCACAAGGCAATCTGACTTAGAGTACTAGCTAACGCCAAGCAACAAAAGGAGTAACAGCATGAAAAACAACAGCATGAATGCCCCGAAAATCCTCCCCTGGATCGCCCGCAAAGCCGGCATCAGTGACGAGCTTGCGCTCAAACTCTGGCGCCGCGCCCTTTCCGAAGCCGAATATCTGGTCGGCAAGGCGGAAGGCTCGGAATACTGGGGTCTGGCCGTTGAACGCTTTCTGAGTATCGTCGACGACGAAGTCGGAGCGCCAGCCACTTACAGCCTGACACCGGCACCGCGCCTGTCCTGGATGTGCCGTCAGCAAACCCGCATGTCGCTGCTGTCCTTGATGGCGGCGGAAAACACTTACAGCTATTGGCAAAATGCCTGGGGGCAAATGTATCGCGGGCAAAAAATAGCCTGACCGGGTAGCGCTAAGGCCGATCAATCGCTGGCGCCGGGTTGTTCCCTAGCTTATTGAACGTCCGCGCCAGCTTGTCGGCCAGCGATTGCGCCTCGCGCTCGGTCAGTAGTTGTTCCAGGCGCAATTCATACAGGTAAGCACCTGCGACCCGGACGGGTCTGATTCGACCGGCATAGCCGGCAGCAGCAAGCTGATCGTGCAGGGTCAGCGCCCCGTCCTGGTCAAAACGGCCAAAATCCAAAGCCCAGCGACCACCGGTCCGCTGCGTTGCAACACCGTATTGGGGCTCGGTTTCGAGCGCCAACAGAGCCATTTTCGCGGATTCAACGGCGACGATGGCGCCCGGCGCCTGGTCTTTTTCTGCGCCAAAACAGTGCCGGGGCTCTGTCAGTTCGATGGCGCCACCTTGCAGATGACTAGCGATCACACGCCCGGCAAACAGGCAGACAAAATCCTTCCCGGCGCCCGTCCGCCCCCAAATATCGGCGTCGCGCAGGCTGCTGGTGACGCTACCGGCGCGAACATTAATCGCACGTTGATTATTCAGTCGGCCAATCTCGTGCGTCGTCAGTCGGAAAGCCCCCTGACCCACATCCAGCGCTGCCGTGAAAATGCCGTTTTTTGCCTGTTTCATGGCGTTGACCGCAGCTTTAACGTTCTCGCCCAGTTGAACGCGGCTACCGTCGGCGAGCAGAACCACCAGGCGAGCGCCGCTGCCGGTCAATAGGCGATCGCGATTTTCCAGTTGCATACCCGGCGCCAGCGCCAAACGCCGC
>CAZLPR010000238.1:0-3718 GCA_964561415.1 uncultured Dechloromonas sp.
GGGCAGCGACGTCAAGGCTGTCGCCAATGGCCGCGTCGTCTTTGCCGAATGGATGCGCGGTTTTGGTAACATTTTGATCGTCGACCACGGCGATGCCTATTTAACAATCTACGGCAACAACGACTCGCTGCTAAAGCAGGTCGGACAAGCCGTGAAAGGCGGAGAAACGGTCGCCATCGTTGGCAACAGCGGAGGCAATCCTGAATCCGGTTTATACTTTGAGCTCCGCCACAAGGGGCAACCAATCGACCCGATGAAATGGGCTAGTCTAAAATGAGCAAAACGAAAACCATCAGTTTGACTTTAGGCGGCTTCATTGCCGGCGCCCTCCTCAGCCTGCAAATTCCAGCGCTCGCCGACAAGGAAGTAAAGCCCGGACTGCCCATCGAGGAACTGCGTACCTTTGCCGAGGTTTATGGCGCCATCAAGCAGGGCTACGTAGAACCGGTTGAAGATAAAAAAATGATCAGCAATGCCATCTCCGGCATGCTGTCCAATCTCGATCCGCACTCGACTTACCTCGATGCCGATGCATTCAAGGATTTGCAGGTCGGCACACAGGGCGAATTCGGCGGCTTGGGTATTGAAGTCGGCATGGAAGACGGCCTGGTCAAAGTCGTTTCGCCGATAGAAGATACGCCGGCATATCGCGCCGGCATCAAGACCGGCGATCTAATCTTCAAACTGGATGACACCCTGGTCAAGGGGCTGACGCTCAGTGAAGCGGTCAAGAAAATGCGCGGCAAACCCAAGACGCCAATCAAACTGACCATCCTGCGCAAAGGCGAAGGCAAACCGCTGGAAATCACCCTGGTGCGTGAAGTCATCAAGGTGCAGAGTGTCAAATCCAAACTGGTGGAACCGGGCTACGGCTGGATTCGCGTCACCCAGTTCCAGGAAAATTCAATTGCCGAACTGGCCAAACATCTGACCACGCTTTACAAAGATGGCGACCTGCGCGGCCTGGTTCTCGATTTGCGCAATGATCCAGGCGGCTTGCTCAATGGCGCCATTGGCATCTCCGCTGCCTTCCTGCCGCCAGACGTCAAAGTTGTATCGACGAACGGTCGCACTGAAGATGCCAAGCAGGACTTCCTCGCCAGGCCTCAGGACTATCTGCGCGGCACACACGAAGACCCACTGCGCAGCTTGCCGGTTGATGTTAAAAAAGTGCCGATGGTGGTTTTGGTGAACGGCGGCTCGGCTTCGGCCTCCGAAATCGTTGCCGGCGCGCTGCAGGACCACAAACGTGCCGTCATCATGGGCACCCAGAGTTTCGGCAAGGGTTCGGTGCAATCGGTACTGCCGCTCCCCGGCAACACTGCGATCAAGCTGACCACCGCTCGTTACTACACACCGGATGGACGCTCGATCCAGGCCAAAGGCATCGTGCCGGACATCGTCGTCGAAGAGACAGCGAACGGCGCCTCGTCGAGCGTTGGACGCATTCGTGAAGCCGATCTCGATCGCCATCTTTCGAATGATCGCGATAAAGAAGCAGCGCCGGAAAGCAAACCGGAAACCAAACCTCAGAGCCAAGCCCCAAACAAGCCCAACAAGGAAAAAGGCAACAAGGACGAAAGCGACGACGAAATGCCGCAACGTCTGGAATATGCCAGCAAGGGTGATTACCAGTTCCAGCAGGCGATCAATCTCCTCAAGGGCCTGCAGATTATCCAAGGCAAGGGCAAATAAGCGATAGTCAAGGAAAGGCCATGTCCAGCGCAGACCTCAAGAAAAACCGGGAGATTTTATTCTCCAAGTTCCCGCCCGGGCAGGTGCCCGAGGCGGCGGGTGATTTACAGCGGCTGGATGAGGTCGAGATTGACCTGCAATACGAAAAACGCTCACTCGGCGTGGCTTACGACTTGCAGAACCATACCCTCAAGGAGCTGGACGAACACTTGATCGACAAGGGTTATCACCTCGACAACACCTTGATGAGCAAACTAACCCGGGCCTTGATCTACTACGTTGAGGAAACCCAATTGCACAACCTGGGCGCCCCGGAAAAACTCTTGAAACGCTCTTCGCAGGAAGCTTATGTCAAAGCCTGGGAGCACCACCCGCATGGCGACCACGACGACACGCCGCCAGAATGGCGTGAATACAAATAGTTCTCAGGACCAAGGATTGAGCCACCGGCAAAATAGCACGCCGCTCAATCCTGACAACTCAATCCTCAACATTCAATGACTGACGAACAGCTTCTCCGCTACAGCCGTCACATTTTGCTCGACCCATTGGGCATTGATGGGCAGTCACGCATTCTGGCGACGCATGCGCTGATCATTGGCGCAGGCGGACTGGGTTCGCCCGCTGCGCTTTACCTCGCCTCGGCCGGTATCGGAAAAATTACGCTGGTTGATGACGACACGGTTGATTTCACCAATTTGCAGCGGCAAATTTTGCATACGCAAGACCGCGTCGGGATGGCGAAAGCTGAATCCGGCAAGCTGGCACTGAGCGCGATTAACCCTGAAATCGAGATTATTCCCTTGCAGCAACGCCTCTCCGGGCAAGCTCTGGACAAGCTGGTATGCGGCGTCGATCTGGTGCTCGACTGCACCGACAATTTCGCCACCCGGCACGCCATCAACCGCGCCTGCGTTCGCCATCGCAAACCGCTGGTTTCCGGGGCGGCCATTCGTTTCGATGGACAAATCAGCGTTTACGACCTGCGCCGAGAAGACTCGCCGTGCTATCACTGCCTCTTTCCCGAAGGCGAGGATGTTGAGGAAGTGCGCTGCGCCGTGATGGGCGTCTTCGCGCCGCTGACCGGCATCGTCGGCAGCATGCAGGCGGCCGAGGCCTTAAAGCTGGCGGCTGGAATCGGCGAGAGTTTGAGCGGGCGCTTGCTGATGCTCGACGCGCTGGAAATGACGTGGCGCAGCGTCAAGTTCAAAAAAGATGCGGATTGCGGCGTTTGCGGGATTAACGGAACCGGGCGATCAGGCGAATATCCTGACCAATCTGGCGCAGATCACGAATCTGCAGCCGTTGCTTGTCGTCCAGGGTCGTCAGCTCCGGCAAATTAAACAAGCCGCTGGCCGCATGGCCAATCAGGCAGGGCGCCAGATAAAGCAGCAGTTCATCGACCAGGCCTTCGCGCAGCAGCGAACCGTTCAGCTTGCACCCCGCTTCAGCATGCACTTCATTGACGCCACGCCGGGCCAGCTCTTCGAGCACGGCCTTCAACTCTACTTTGCCGGCAGCATTGGGCAAAACCAGCACTTCGGCGCCGACTGAGCGCAGCAAATTCGCCCGTTTTTCATCGTCGACCGCCGCCGCGATCAAAACCGGGCCTCCTTGCAGAATTCTGGCCGAAAGCGACGTTTCCAGTCTGCTATCGACGACCACGCGCAGCGGCTGACGCGACGTTTCGACGTCGCGCACATTAAGTTGCGGATCATCGTCGCGCACCGTGCCGATGCCGGTCAAAATGGCACAAGCCCTGGCCCGCCAGTGCTGACCGTCACGCCGCGCTTCCGGGCCGGTAATCCACTGACTGAGGCCATTATTCAACGCCGTTTTACCATCCAGGCTGGCCGCTGCCTTCAGGCGCAGCCAGGGACGACCGCGCGTCATGCGCGAAACAAAGCCAATATTTAATTCGCCCGCTTCGTTGACCAGCAAACCACTTGCCGTCTCGATCCCGGCTGCCTGCAACATGGCCAAACCCCGGCCCGCCACCAGCGGATTCGGGTCGCGCATCGCT
>CAZLPR010000239.1:0-3704 GCA_964561415.1 uncultured Dechloromonas sp.
ATGACGGGCGAAACTTCGCCGCTCATGATCTGCTGCATCAATGAAACCATTTCATCGTGGAAAATTTCGCGGTGTTCAATCACGCGCTGCAGGGCGGCTTGTGGGGTCATTTTTTGAATTCGTCGAGAAAGTTTTGGAGCAGATCGTGACCGCGTTCGGTCAGGATCGATTCGGGATGGAACTGCACGCCTTCGACAGCCAGCGTCTTGTGGCGCACCCCCATGATTTCACCGTCGTCGGTCCAGGCGGTGATGTCGAGACAATCGGGCAGACTTTCCCGCTCGATGGCCAGCGAGTGGTAACGCGTACAGGTCAGCGGATTGGGCAGGTTTTTGAAAATACCGGCATTTTTATGGTTGACCGCAGAAACCTTGCCATGCATCAGCTTCTTGGCGTGCACGATCTTGCCGCCGAAGGCCTCGCCGATCGACTGGTGGCCGAGACAGACGCCGAGCAGCGGAATCTTGCCGGCGAATTCACGAATGGCCGCCAGAGAAATTCCCGCTTGGGCCGGCGCACAGGGACCGGGGGAAATCACCAGATACTCGGGATTCAGCCGCGCCACTTCGGCGACGGTGATGGCGTCATTGCGATATACCTGGACATCCTGCCCCAACTCGCCGAAGTACTGGACGAGGTTGTAAGTGAAGCTGTCGTAATTATCGATCATCAGCAGCATGCTGTTGATTCCTTGCCTGTTTCATAAGCCTTGAATTCTACATTATTCCCCCTTTTTCAGCCGGGAACGGCCCTTCGAATCCTCCGCACAGCCTTTCCATGATTGCGCCGTCCTGCAACGAGAAAGAACAATATCGCGCCGAGCAACACGAACTACGTTGCCACCATCGGGGAGATCGAGTGCATCAGTGCCGAAGCGCGGACTAAAGCCGTTCGGAAACCCGAACGGATTTAGTGGGCAAAACCTCGAAAATCCGTCGAAAACTGGTTAGCCGGAATAACAATAGCTATTAAATTCAATGCGATACAGAACGCGCAAAACTGGCACGCTGTGTGCGATGGATAGGTGACCGGACGACGAGTCAGTCCCGGCCAAAACCACACAGGAGACACCATGAATAAACTGATAAACCACCGCCTTGAACACGACCTCCTCGGCGACCGTGAAGTCCCAACCGAGGCCTACTACGGGGTGCACACGCTACGCGCCCAGGAAAATTTCGCCATCACCGGCATTTCCATTGCCGTCTACCCGGACCTGATTCGTGCCCTGGCCCAGATCAAGCAGGCCGCCGCCCAGGCCAACCAGCAACTCGGCCTGCTCGACGCCAAGCGCGCCGCTGCCATCGTCGCCGCCTGTAAAGAAGTGATCGACGGCCAGTGGCATGAACAGTTCGTCGTTGACGTCATCCAGGGTGGCGCCGGCACTTCGACCAACATGAACGCCAATGAGGTCATCGCCAATCGGGCGCTGGAAATCCTCGGCCACGGCAAGGGCGAGTACAAATACCTGCACCCGAACGAGCACGTCAATATGAGCCAGTCGACCAACGACGTCTATCCGACCGCGCTCAAGCTTGCCACCTACGTCGGGATCTTCCGCCTGGTCGATGCCATGGCCTACCTGCGCCGTTCCTTCGAACGCAAGGCCGAGGAATTCGCCGACGTGCTCAAGATGGGGCGCACCCAGCTGCAAGACGCCGTGCCGATGACCCTCGGCCAGGAGTTCTCGACCTACGCCGTAATGCTCGGCGAAGACGAGGAGCGCCTGAAGGAGGCCGCGCTGCTGATCCGCGAAATGAACCTCGGCGCCACCGCCATCGGCACCGGCATCAACGCCCATCCGGACTACGCGGCCATCGTCTGCCGCAAGCTGGTCGAGATCAGCGGCATCCCGGTCCTCACCGCCCCCAACCTGATCGAGGCGACGCAGGATTGCGGCAGTTTCGTGCAACTCTCCGGCGTGTTGAAACGCGTTGCCGTCAAGCTGTCCAAGGTCTGTAACGACCTGCGCCTGCTCTCCTCCGGTCCACGCTCAGGTTTCAATGAAATCAACCTGCCGCCGCGCCAGGCCGGCTCGTCGATCATGCCGGGCAAGGTCAATCCGGTCATACCGGAAGTGGTCAACCAGATCGCCTTCGAAGTGATCGGCAACGACACCACCGTCACCTTCGCCGCCGAGGCCGGCCAACTGCAGTTGAATGCCTTCGAGCCGATCATCGCCCATAGCCTGTTCAAGAGCGTGCTGCACTTGGGCAAGGGCTGCAAGACACTGGCCGATTTCTGCGTCAATGACATCACCGCCAATCGCGATACGCTGCGCGCCAGCATCGAACGCTCGATCGGCATCGTCACCGCGCTCAATCCCTATATCGGTTACGCCAACGCCACCGAAGTTGCTGCCGAAGCGCACCGCAGCAACCGCGGGGTCGCCGAGATCGTCCTTGAGCGGCAACTGATGAGCATTGAGCAACTGGCCGACGTGCTGCGCCCGGAAGTGCTGACCCGGCCGCAAATGATCGCCCCCCTGGCTGCCTAAGCAAGCCCACTTAATTCGCTGCACAAAACAAGGAAACCATCATGAAAATGAACCGGTTAACCACCCTGATCATGATCGCCATGGTACTCGGCGTCATTGTCGGCTACGCCTGCAATACACTCGCCGGCAGCCCGGCCGAAGCCAAGGAGATCGCGTCCTACTTCGGCATCCTGACCGACATCTTCCTGCGCCTGATCAAGATGATCATCGCCCCGCTGGTCTTCGCCACCCTGGTCGTCGGCCTCGCCGGCATGGGTGATTCGAAGACAGTTGGCCGGATCGGCACCAAGGCCCTCGGCTGGTTCGTCGCCGCCTCGCTGTGCTCGCTGGCGCTCGGCCTGATCTTCGCCAACCTGCTGCAACCCGGTGCCAATCTCGGCGTGCCGCTGCCCGAAGTGGGCAGCGCCGTTGGCCTGAAAACCAGCGCGCTAAATCTGAAAGATTTCATCACCCACGTCTTCCCGAAAAATTTCTTCGAGGCGATGGCGGCCAATGAAATCCTGCAGATCCTCGTCTTTGCCGTCTTCTTTGGCCTGGCGCTCGGCCACCTGCATAACCAGACGGCGCGCAGCCTGGTGAACACGATGGAAGAAGTCGTGCACGTCATGCTCAAGGTCACCGACTACGTGATGCGCGTTGCCCCGATCGGCGTCTTCGGCGCTGTCGCCGGCATTATCACGACCCAGGGGCTGGGCATGCTGGCCGTCTTCGGCAAGCTGCTGATGAGCTTCTACATCGCCCTGGCGGTGCTCTGGCTGGTGCTGATCGCCGCCGGCTACTTCGTGCTCGGCAAGGAAGTCTTCCGCCTGCTCAAGCTGGTGCGCAGCCCGATGCTGCTCGGCTTCTCGACGTCCAGCAGCGAATCGGCCTACCCCAAGCTGATGGAGCAACTGGAAAAGTTCGGCGTCCGCGACCGCATCACCGGCTTCGTGCTGCCGCTCGGCTACTCCTTCAACCTTGATGGCTCCATGCTCTACTGCGCCTTTGCCGCGCTCTTCATCGGCCAGGCCTATGGCATCGATCTCAGCCTGGGAACGCAGATCACCATGCTGCTGGTCCTGATGATTTCCAGCAAGGGCGTCGCCGGCGTACCGCGTTCCTCACTGGTCGTCGTCGCCGCCGTGCTGCCGATGTTCGGGCTGCCCGAGGCCGGCCTGCTGCTGATCCTCGGCATCGACCACTTCCTCGACATGGGGCGGACGGCGAC
>CAZLPR010000240.1:0-3698 GCA_964561415.1 uncultured Dechloromonas sp.
ACCGGCCTGTCACGCCGGGGGTCGCGGGTTCGAGTCCCGTCCACTCCGCCAACCTCAAGAAGCGGCAGTAGCTCAGTTGGTAGAGCGATACCTTGCCAAGGTATAGGTCGAGAGTTCGAGACTCTTCTGCCGCTCCAGTTCGTTGTTCAGCAGTTGACAACGCATCGGACTCATAACCCAAAGATTGCAGGTTCAAGGTTTGCTCCTGCAATCCCTGTTTTATCAGAGCGTCCTTAGCTCAGTTGGTTAGAGCGCCACGTTGACATCGTGGAGGTCGATGGTTCGAATCCGTCAGGACGCACCAAGTTGCCCATGTGGCTCAGTGGTAGAGCACTCCCTTGGTAAGGGAGAGGTCGGAAGTTCGATTCTTCTCATGGGCACCAAACGGAAAAGCCCGACTCATGGCCGGGCGTACTCTTTTTTGGCTTTTGCCTGCCTATTCGGCTGCTAACGATCCAGGTTGTTTCTTTACGAACCCTAAATTGATCCAGCAAAATCGGTCTGGCGCCAGGCTTCAAAGACGGTGACCGCAGCGGCATTCGATAGATTGAGGCTGCGTTGGCCGGGTTGCATCGGCAGGCGTAGGCGATGTTCGGGGGGGAACTCAGCTAATACATCTGGCGGCAGGCCGCTTGTTTCACGGCCGAAGACGAAAACGTCATTTTCACGTAGTTGCGTTGCGAACAGGCTGCTTGATCCTTTGGTCGTCATGGCGAATATTCGGCGCCCAAGTAATGCAGTCTGGCAGGCTAGCCAATTGGCGTGGCGCACAACGCGGGTGTATTCGTGATAATCCAGCCCGGCGCGGCGCAGCCCTTTGTCGGTGATGTCAAAACCAAGCGGTTCGACCAGGTGTAGTTCGGCTCCGGTGTTGGCACAGAGGCGAATGATGTTGCCGGTATTGGGCGGTATTTCGGGCTGGTATAAGACAACAGCGAGCACGTTGATTGGCTTGAGGGACGTTGTAGGCGGCAGATTAAAGCACGAATTGAGCGCTCAATGCTTGAGGGCGCGCGCCGCCACAATGATCGTGATTTCGACGGCGCCCTGCTGTTTGAGAACGCGGGCGCATTCATTGACTGTGGCACCGGTGGTCATCACGTCATCGATGAGCAGAATTTTTCGCCCACTCAGGTCTGCCTGGCATTCAAAGGCGCCGCGGACGTTTTTGTGGCGCTCCTTGAGGGGCAAATCGGCTTGGCGTGGGGTCGCCCGGTTACGTAGGGTGCTGTTGCGGTCAACCGTCAAATCGAGCTGATTTCCAATAACTCGGGCGATTTCTGCCGATTGGTTGAAGCCGCGTTCGCGCAGCCGATCCGGGTGCAATGGCAACGGAATAATGAGCTGATTGTCGGCTTCCAGGTAGGTGGCGAGTTGCTTTCCCAGCCAATCGGCAACCGCGAGTTGATGACCATATTTAAGGGCGTGAATGATGCGGTCAACGGGGAAATCATAGCGAAAAGCGGCTATTGTCCGATCAAAATGGGGAGCCTCTTTCAGGCAGGCGCCACAGCGTTCGCCATAGGTCGTCTCGATGCTGCATTGTGGACAACGGGTGGCGGCCAGGCCGGGCAGGTCAGTATTGCAGTCGGCGCAAAGCAGGCTGGAGCTATCGCTGCCGCAAAGCAGACAGCTTTGCGGCAGCAGACTGGAAAAGCGGCGGGTGAGTTGTTTTAGGGCTTGCATTGAGGCCTGGGTTAAAATTGACACCGCTCTGGACGTGCTCGATAATTCATAATTACCGATGCGCTACGTATCTGATCATTATCGTATTTTTCAAGCAAGGCCACTCATGCAAGCTAGCTCACTCGCTGCCGTTCCCGCCGCTCCTCAATCTTCCTCAGCCCCGCGCTGGACGGTTGCCGAGATTCTCGACCTCTACGAGTTGCCCTTGATGGATTTGATCTGGCGCGCCCAGGGCGTGCATCGCATCCATTTCGATCCGAATGCCATTCAACGCTCGACGCTGCTTTCGGTCAAGACCGGCGGTTGCTCCGAGGATTGTAGTTATTGCTCGCAATCGGCCCGTTACGACACCGATACGCAACGCGAACGCCTGATGCCACTCAATGAAGTGGTCGCTGCGGCCAAAGTGGCCCAGGCAAAAGGTGCTTCCCGCTTCTGCATGGGCGCCGCCTGGAAAGGCCCGAAAGACAGCGATCTGGATAGCGTGCTCGCCATGGTGCGTGAAGTGAAGGCGCTCGGCATGCAGACTTGTGTCACGCTCGGCATGCTTGGTGAGGGCCAGGCGGGCAAGCTCAAGGAGGCCGGACTCGATTACTACAATCATAATCTTGATACTGACAAGGAGTTCTACGGTCAGGTGATCAAGACGCATACCCATGATGACCGTCTGAATACGCTTGAGCAGGTGCGCGAAGCGGGCATTAACGTTTGCTCTGGCGGCATTATTGGCATGGGCGAATCGCGGAAAAACCGGGCGGGGCTGATCGTTCAGCTAGCCAACCTGCCGAAGCCGCCGGAGTCAGTGCCGATCAATAATCTGGTGCCGATCCCGGGGACGCCGATGGCAGATAATGAGCGCCTCGATCCCTTCGAATTTGTCCGTACCATTGCCGCTGCCCGCATTGCCATGCCGTCTTCGTGGGTTCGTCTGTCGGCGGGCCGTCAGGAGATGAGCGACGAATTACAGACGCTGTGCTTCCTGGCCGGTGCCAATTCGATGTTTTATGGTGATCGTCTGCTGACCACGGGTAATCCGGATGTTGACCGTGACGACCAGTTATTTGCCCGTTTGGGCGTCAAGGCAGTTTGAGTACGAGTTTTGTCGACCGGCAACAAGTCGGTCGACGATTCTCGAAAGTTGCGGCGAGTTACGGCGATGCGGATTTCTTCGCGCGTGAAATTGACCGCCGGATGCTCGAACGGCTTGATTACGTCAAGATTGAGCCGCAACGAATTCTCGATCTTGGCTGCAGTCGCGGCGCCAGTTTTTCCGAGCTTTCGGTGCGCTATCCGGCGGCGCAGCTGCTTGGCCTTGATGTTTCACCGGCCATGCTTGACATGGGTGGCGAACAGCGCCCCGCCTGGCAGCGCTGGCTTGGTTTCGGCAAACCGTCCGGCCCGCTGGCCGCCGATGCCACGAAAATACCCCTCAAATCACGGTCGACCGCACTGGTCTGGTCCAATTTGCTGCTGCATTGGCTCGACGATCCGCTGCCCGCCCTGGCTGAAGCGCATCGCGTTCTCGAGGTCGGTGGTCTGCTGATGTTTTCAACGCTGGGCCCGGATTCTTTACAAGAACTGCGCACAGCATTTGCAGACGGCTACGCCCATACGCAGCGCTTCATCGACATGCACGATCTTGGCGATATGCTGGTTGGCTGTGGTTTTGCTGATCCGGTGATGGATATGGAAGTCATCACCCTGACCTATGCCGATATTGACGCGATGTTTGCCGAATTGCGGGCTGCAGGGTCGTCCTGCGCCATGAAGGCACGTCGCCATAGCCTGACCGGGCGCGGCACATTCGCTGCTGCCCGAAAAGCTTATGAGGCAATGCGCCGCGATGGCAAGTTGCCGGCGACCTTTGAGGTGGTTTATGGCCACGCCTGGAAAGTCGAAGCCAAGCAGTCAGCCGATGGCCGCGCCATTGTCCGCTTTGATCGGCCGGGTAAAAAATAAGGCTCTTTAACCGTTTGATGTTGGTCAGCTTGCAAGGCTTGAGACTACGTTGG
>CAZLPR010000241.1:0-3686 GCA_964561415.1 uncultured Dechloromonas sp.
CCCGTTCGGCATCGCCCAAACCTTCCAGCCCGACATTGAAGCGGGCTGCATTCATCATGATGAACATGTATTCGAGGCCGCGATTTTCTTCGCCAACCAGGGTGCCAATCGCCCCGCCATTATCGCCAAAAGCCAGCACCGCCGTCGGGCTACCGTGAATACCCAGCTTGTGTTCGATGGAAACACAGAAAACATCATTGCGTTCACCCGGCGTACCGTCGTCCTTGAGCTGGAATTTCGGCACGACAAACAGGGAGATGCCCTTGACACCTTCCGGCGCATTCGGCGTCCGCGCCAGCACTAGGTGGATAATGTTATCCGCCATATCATGTTCGCCGTAAGTGATGAAAATTTTCTGGCCAAAAACTTTGAACGTACCATCGCCCACCGGTTCAGCCCGACTACGCACAGCGGCAAGATCAGAGCCGGCGGAAGGCTCGGTCAGGTTCATCGTGCCGGTCCATTCGCCCGAAACCAGATTCGGCAAATAGGCCGATTTTTGTTCATCCGTCCCGGCAATCATCAACGCCTCGATGGCGCCCTGGGTGAGCATCGGACAGAGTGAAAAGGCGTGGTTTGCCCCCTTCCACATTTCGCTGACGGCAGTAGACAAAAGCTTCGGCAACCCCTGCCCACCGAAGTCAGGATCGCAACCCAGGCCATTCCAGCCGTTATCGACAAACTGGCGATAGGCCTCCTTAAAACCGGGTGAGGTCGTGACGACAGTATCTTTCCACTTGGCCCCATCACGATCACCGACACGATTCAGCGGCGACAGCACGACGCCCGCAAACTTGGCAGCTTCGTCGAGGATGGCATCAATCACATCCGGTGAAGCCTCTTCGCAACCGGGCAAGGCAACGACCTGATCAAGGCCCGCCAGTTCCTGCATAACGAAACGAATATCTTTCAGCGGCGCAACGTATTCACTCATGAGTCTGTTTCCTTCTATTCAATTCGGTTGGAAGTTTCCTTGAGTTCGACAAGGAAAAGAATTTCCTCAACCACTGGCAGAGCGAAGCCAACACGCTGGCCGCCGCGGTTGTCGCGCAATAGTTGATAGAGATAGCCGACAACATCACCAGTCGGCCATAACTCACAAACCATACTCATAATACGCGGCATGTCCTCCAGAGACTCGGCGCGTGGTGCAACAGGTAGTGGCGAAGCATCGCCAAGGATCAGATCAAGCACCTGCTCGCCAGGCGGTGGGGAAGCCAAATCCCATTGCTGAATTTCAACGTTAAAGTTTCTGTTCAGATTGGTCGCAACCGCCTCAAACTCGGCCTTCATGCCTGCCATCCGGTAAACATCCATCAAGCGAATCCATGGCTGCAAGGCCTCCTGCGGACTATTGTCGATATACTCCTGCAAAGCCTGAGCGGCACCTTTGACTCGACCGAACGACAGCATGATGTCAGCCAGTTCCATCACAGGATTAGCCTCAAAATGCTCGTCAAGCGTTGCCGTGCTGATTGAAAACACGGAGTCAAGGGGCGCAGCCGGTACGCTTTCGACAAGATCAAGCTCAACATCGACGGGATGGGGAATCTCGCTCGCCGAAAGCTCAACGTGGAGATCAACAGCCTCTGGCGCCGTTTGCTCATCATCACGCTGTGGATCAACCTTAATTTCCGACGGCTGTATGAGATATTCGTCTACAACCAGACGTTGCTGACGTTCGCGATAATTCCGCCACCCCAGCCAACTACCCAGCCCGAGAAGCGCCCCAAGCAGGAGTCCATACAGGCTCCATTCGGAAAACCCGGAAACGGATTCGACCACAGGCGGCAATACAGAATGCGGTTGTTCGATGGTCAAGGAGGCCGCAGGCGATGCCTGTAGGGGCATGGCTAATGTTGGGGTTGCGGCTGGTGTATTGATTTGGGAATTATCCGACTCAACACGCTGCACGAATTCCGCCGTCCGCTGCTGCAACTCGCCAAGCGTATCTTCCATCTTGCGCAGCTTTTCCGCTGTCGCCATCTGCGTCGTCACTTGCTCATGCAGGGTGAGCAACATGCGATATTCAAGACGAAGAATTTCACGCTGAGCTTCTTTCGCCTCGGCCTTGGTGCCGCCCCAGGAGAAAAGTTCAGTCGCCAAACGTAACGATGGCTCACCATCTTCGACGCCACCGGAGAGCATCAGACGATCCGGCAAGGGCACAGATTTCGCGCGTTTTACCGTGTTTTTTACGGTTGACCGCGACGGCGCACTATCAAATGGCTCGTTCGGAACACGCTGCCGGCGGACCAGGCGCGGAATTTCGGCCTTCAGTGATTGCGGCACCTGCCGCGCCAAAGGTGCCTCAACCACCGGACTGGCAACGTCCTTGCGCGGCGAAACCAGGAGGAGATATTCGCGTGAAACTTCGACCCCGCAAGTCATTCGCACTGCCAACTGCAATATCGGTTCGCGCAACGGAATCTCGGAATAAATCTCCAGCACCGGCGGCGTCGATTTACGAAGGTTTATGCTGGCTTTTTTTAGCCAGGGCAGATCACCGGCAACAGCCGGCGGCACCAACCGAAAACAAGAGGCATCAAGGGTTTGCTTATCGGCACCGAGAAGTTCAATTTCAAATCGGGGACGCTCTCCCAAAGCAGGATGGCCGCGTAATTCACCCAGACCAATTGCTGCGACACTCCCGGACAAAGAGCATAAAACAAGCGGCAATGAAAAGCGAAAAGCGAAACGATTCAACGATCAAGCCCCCTGTGACAGCATCTTTCACGGATTTTAATCATTATTTATCGGCCAGATAACGTGAATCGTCGAAGGTTATCACCCACGCCGGTCGATAGACGACAAAAAGCGTGATTATCATGCCGGATAACCACGCCTCAGAGAAGGCAAGGAGCAGGAAATAGGGGAAATATTCACTGATCAAATAATCCCACGGATAAGCCCCGGTCAGCGCAAGAAAGCTGATGATTGAAAAACCAACGCAAATAACGGTCAGGGCGGCGCCAAAAAAGCCATGGATAAAGATATAAACAAAAAAGTGTTTGGGTAACCAAGTGGAAAACAAGCGATAAAACAGCTGGCTGAACCCGACCCCCTGTCCGGCCAACAAAAGCGCATTTACGCCAAAGGCAAACGGCCCGGCGGCGCCGTTAAGCGTAATCCCCGCCATTACTAGCGAAAGGCCAATGAACGCCAGTCGCGGGCCGAAACTTAGCGTAAATAAACTGGCGCCAAGGAGATGCAAGGTAAGGCCGGGCTTGACGCCGGCCTTCAAACTCCAGATCAGGGTCAGCAACACAATCATGCCGAGCCAGACGTTTAGCTGTGTCGAATCTTTCAGCCGCCGCCAGGGTGCCAACCAAATACTGCGGGCAAAAAAAAGCAACCAGGTGGCCCAAGCCACCCAGTACCAACCTTCGTCCAGCAATGTATCCGGTAAATTCACATGGCAATTCTAGTGCCAGCCGCTGATTTTGTGGTACTAGCCGACGGCACTAACCAATTGCGGCACGACTTCAAACAAGTCACCCACCAGCCCGTAATCCGCCACCTGAAAAATCGGCGCATCCGGGTCTTTGTTGATGGCGACGATGACTTTCGACTCCTTCATGCCGGCCAGATGCTGGATGGCGCCGGAAATGCCAACGGCGATGTAAAGCTGCGGCGCGACGATCTTGCCGGTCTGGCCGACCTGGTAGTCGTTCGGCACAAAACCG
>CAZLPR010000242.1:0-3674 GCA_964561415.1 uncultured Dechloromonas sp.
GCGGAACGGGTCTTCGGCGTTGATCCGGCACTCCATCGCCCAGCCGTCGAGCTTGATATCGGCCTGCGTGAAGGAGAGCTTCTCACCGGCCGCCACGCGAATCATCTGCTCGACCAGATCGATGCCGGTGATCAGTTCGGTGACCGGATGCTCAACCTGCAGGCGGGTGTTCATTTCGAGGAAGTAGAACGACTTGTCGGCGCCAACGACGAATTCCACAGTGCCGGCAGATTCGTAATTAACGGCCTTGGCCAGTGCGACGGCCTGTTCGCCCATGGCTTTGCGGGTGGCCGGATCAAGGAAGGGGCTCGGCGCTTCTTCGATCACTTTCTGGTGCCGGCGCTGAATCGAACATTCGCGTTCGTGCAGATAAACCGTATTGCCGTGGGCATCGCCGAGCACCTGAATTTCGATGTGGCGCGGTTCCAGCACGTACTTTTCGATCAGGATGCGGTCGTCACCGAATGCCGTCTTCGCTTCGTTGCGGCAGGAGGTGAAATTCTCGAAACATTCCTTGTCGTCGAAAGCGACGCGCAGACCCTTGCCGCCGCCGCCGGCCGAGGCCTTGATCATCACCGGGTAACCGATGCCCTGGGCGATCACGACCGCCTGTTCCGGGGTGTCGATGGCGTCGGCATAACCCGGAATGGTGTTGACCCGGGCTTCGTTGGCCAACTTCTTGGATTCGATCTTGTCGCCCATCTTGCCGACCGAATAATGCTTCGGGCCGATGAACTTGATGCCTTCTTCTTCCAGGCGGCGCGAGAACTCGGAATTCTCGGAGAGGAAGCCATAACCCGGATGGACCGCCTCAGCGCCGGTCTGCTTGCAGGCGGCGATGATCTTGTCGATCGACAGGTAGGACTCTTTCGATGCGGCCGGGCCAATGCAGACGCCTTCGTCGGCGAGCATGACGTGCAGCGAATCCTTGTCGGCTTCGGAGTAGACCGCAACCGTCAGGATGCCCATCTTGCGGGCGGTTTTGATGACGCGGCAGGCGATTTCGCCGCGGTTGGCAATTAATATCTTTTTGAACATATTCGTGTCCTTGGTGAGGATCGAGGATCAAGGATCTTGAGCCGGCAGTCAGCCCGAGGCCCGTCGATCCTAATAACTCGATCCTGAATCCTGATCAGAGAGGGATGTTGCCGTGCTTGCGCCACGGGTTATCGAGTTTTTTATCGCGCAGCATGGCCAGCGAACGGCAGATGCGTTTGCGGGTGGCGTGCGGCATGATCACGTCGTCAATGAAGCCGCGCGCGCCGGCGACAAACGGGTTGGCGAACTTGGCTTTGTACTCGGCTTCGCGCTCGGCGAGTTTGGCCGGGTCGCTCTTTTCTTCGCGGAAGATGATTTCAACCGCGCCCTTTGGCCCCATCACGGCGATTTCGGCCGAAGGCCAGGCGAGGTTGACGTCGCCCCGCAAGTGCTTCGAAGACATCACATCGTAGGCGCCGCCGTAGGCCTTGCGCGTAATCACGGTGACTTTCGGGACCGTGCATTCGGCGTAAGCGTAGAGCAATTTGGCGCCGTGCTTGATAATGCCGCCGTATTCCTGCGAGGTGCCGGGCATGAAGCCGGGCACATCGACGAAGGTGACGACGGGAATATTGAAGGCATCGCAGAAGCGGACAAAACGCGCCGCCTTGATCGAGGACTTGATATCCAGGCAGCCGGCCAGCACCAGCGGCTGGTTGGCGACGATGCCGACCGGATGGCCGTCCATGCGGGCAAAGCCGATGATGATGTTCTTGGCGTAATCCGGCTGCAGCTCGAAGAAATCATTGTCATCGACCACTTTGACGAGCAATTCCTTCATGTCGTAAGACTTGTTGTTGGTGTCCGGAACTAGCGTGTCGAGCGAGTAATCCAGGCGCTCGGCGAGGTCGTTGGTCGGCGTCACCGGCGGCTTTTCCTTGTTGTTGGCCGGCAGGAAATTCATGAAGCGGCGCAGCATCGAAAGCGCTTCGACATCGTTCTCGAAGGCGAGGTCGGCGACACCGGATTTGCTGGTGTGCGTCACGGCGCCGCCCAGTTCTTCGGCGGTGACATCTTCATGGGTCACGGTCTTGACGACTTCCGGGCCGGTGACGAACATGTAGGAGGAGTCTTTCACCATGAAGATGAAATCGGTCATTGACGGCGAGTAGACCGCACCACCGGCGCAGGGACCCATGATCATCGAGATCTGCGGCACGACGCCGGAGGCCATCACGTTGCGCTGGAAGACGTCAGCGTAGCCGCCGAGGGAGGCAACGCCTTCCTGAATGCGCGCGCCGCCTGAGTCGTTGAGGCCGATCACCGGGGCGCCGACCTTCATCGCGTGGTCCATCACCTTGCAGATTTTCTCGGCATGGGTTTCCGACAGCGAACCGCCGAACACCGTGAAATCCTGCGAGAAGACGAAGACCAGACGGCCGTTGATCGTGCCGTAGCCGACGACGACGCCGTCGCCGGGAATTTTCTCGGCTTTGTCCATGCCGAAATCGGTGCAGCGGTGTTCCTTGAAGAGATCCCATTCTTCAAAGGTGTCCGGATCGAGCAACAGCTCAAGGCGTTCGCGGGCGGTCAGCTTGCCCTTCTTGTGCTGGCTATCGATACGCTTCTGGCCACCACCGAGGTGGGCCAATTGGCGCTTTTCTTCCAGCTGGCGGATGATGTCGTGCATAGAAAACTCCCTAAATTGTTCGGGTAATTTGAAATTAGTGTTTCAGATAGTCGAGCAGTGCGTACGCCGCTGCCGCCGGCGTTGTGTGTCCCTGTTCAACCGATTGGGTCAGCGCTGGCAGATGCTTTTGCACGCGCGGATGATGGCGGAAATGCTGGCGCAGACCGAAATCGATCAGCTGCCACATCCAGGACAAAGCCTGATGTTGCCGTTTGGCGGCGAACTCGCCGGTTGGCGTCAGCGCGCTACGGTATTGCTCAATCGCTGCCCAAAACTCGGGAATGCCTTCTTTGTGCAAGGCGCTGACGGTCATCACCGGCGGCGACCAATTGGGCGACGCCGGGCGCAGCATATGCAGCGCGTTGCGCCACTGGGCGCGGGTCACGGCGCTTGCATTGCGGTCGATATCGGTCTTGTTGATGACCACCAGATCGGCGATTTCGACAATGCCCTTCTTGATTGCCTGCAGGTCATCGCCGGCATTCGGCAACTGCAGTAGACAGAAGATATCAACCATTCCTGCCACGGTGGTTTCCGACTGGCCCACCCCGACCGTTTCGATGATGATCACATCAAAGCCGGCCGCTTCGCACAAGAGCATGGCTTCGCGTGATTTTTCGGCGACGCCGCCGAGCCGGCCGATGGGCTGGGGCGAATAAAGGCTTCCTCGCGCTGACAAAGCAGTTCCATGCGTGTTTTGTCGCCCAGAATGGAGCCGCCAGAAACGGATGAGGAGGGGTCAACGGCCAAGACAGCCAGTTTTTTGCCCTGCTCGATCAGCCAGACGCCGAGCGCTTCGATGAAGGTCGACTTGCCCGCTCCCGGCACGCCGGAAATCCCGACCCGGATGGCTCGCCCGGTACTCGGCAGCAAGGCGTTCAAAACCTGCTGGGCACGCTGCTGGTGATCGGGGCGCGTCGACTCGATCAGCGTGATCGCCTTGGCCAGCGCCCGGCGCTGACCGGCCAGCACGCCGTTGGCCAGTTGGTGGTCGGTGTCGGACAGG
>CAZLPR010000243.1:0-3658 GCA_964561415.1 uncultured Dechloromonas sp.
GAATACGACGTGGTTGCGACCCTGAACCTGAACGGCGACTACATTTCCGACGCGCTGGCAGCTCAGGTGGGCGGCATCGGCCCGGGTAGACCAGGCCGCCAGCTGCTGGCAGGCCGTCTGTAGCACCCACTGGCCGATGGGCTGAATGAGTCCGGCTTCCTCGGCCAGAGGAATAAACACATCCGGCTGGACGAGGCCACGCTGCGGATTCTGCCAGCGCACCAGGATCTCGGCGCCGATAATCCCCTCGTCAGCGTCGACCTGAGCCTGATAGTGGACGATGAATTGCCCATCGCGCACGGCATGGCGCAGATCCATTTCGAGTGCGACCCGGGCGCTCACTGCCGCCTGCATCTGCGGGTCGTAGAAACGCAGGGTATTGCGCCCGGCGGCCTTGGCTTGGTACATCGCCAGGTCGGCCTGCTTCAAGAACTCGTCCAAAGTCTCGTGCTGGCCGCCAAACAGGGCAATGCCGATACTCGGCGTACTGTTGATCTCGTCACCGCTTAACCAGTAGCTGCGGTTCAGGGCGGCGAGGATCTTCTCGCCGACCGTTTCGGCCAGCGCTGCCGCGTCGCTGTTTTCGTCCCCCAGGTCTTCGAGCATGATGACGAATTCATCGCCGCCCAGGCGGGCGACCGTATCGCCTTCGCGGACACAACTGAGGAGACGTTGCGCCACATGGGTCAGCAGGTCATCGCCCCGGGCATGGCCGAGCGTGTCGTTGAGCGCCTTGAAGTTGTCCAGATCGATGAACAGTAGCGCGCCACGTTGCTGATTCCGCTCGCTGCTGGCCAGGGCCAGACGCAGCCGGTCAACCAGAAGTCGTCGATTGGGCAAACCGGTCAGCGGATCATAGAAAGCAAGATGTTTGATCTGCTCCTCGGCCGCTTTCCGTTCGGTAATATCGGTCTGCGTACTGACGTAATGGCTGATCAGTTCTTGCTCGCCTTTGACTGCGGCAATACTCATCCATTTTGGGTAGGTCTCGCCATTCTTGCGACGATCCCAGATTTCTCCCTCCCAGGCGCCTGTGCGCTGGATGCTCTCCCACATGGCGGCGTAGAAAGCTGCGTCGTGCCGGCCTGACTTGAAGACGCGCGGCGTCTGGCCGATCAATTCCTCGGTCGAGAAGCCGGTTTCGTCGGTGAGCGCCCGATTCACCCGGAGAATGACGCCCCGTGCATCGGTGACGATAATGCCGACGCTGGCTTCAAAAGCGGCAGCCGTGACACGCAGTGCCGCTTCGGCTCGTTTGCGTAGCGTGATGTCGTGGATGATCGAAAACAGCAGAACCTGGCCGCGGTTATTGATCGGTGTCGAGTGCACCTCGACGTCGCGGATTTCTCCCGAAGCCAGAGGCTGCGCCAGTACAAAGGTGTTCTGTTCCTCGCGCATGGCTTTTTGTCTCGCCTCGGCAAGGCGTTCCAGAGGCAGGGTGTTGATGTCGCAATGGTGCATGTCGATCAGCTGCTTCCGGCTGTAGCCGTAAAAATCGGCAGCTGCCGGGTTGGCGTCGATGATGGCGCCTGAGTCCGGTTCAATCAGCAACATCATCGACGAACTTTTCTCAAACAGACTGCGAAAGCGCGTTTCGCTGTCCTGTAATTTGATTTGTGCGGCCTTCTGCTCGGCAATCTGAACTTCCAGCTGGTTGCGCTGAACATCAACTTTCTTGCGCAGCTGCTCCCGTTCCAGGATGTTACGGATACGCAGGCGGGCGATATCAACGTTGATCGGCTTGGTAATGTAGTCGGCGGCGCCTAGCGACAAGCCGTGAATTTCCAGGTCGGGAGCGTTCATCGCCGTGACAAAAATCAGGGGGATGTCCTTCAGCGCCGGCTCGGAGAGGAGTCGGCGCCGGGTCGCAAAACCATCCATTCCGGGCATCATTACATCAAGCAGGATGAGCGCTGGCGGCGATTCCTGGGCTAGTGCGAGCCCGCTCGAGCCTGAGGTGGCTACTTGCAGGTCAAAGTCGGCGATCAGGGCCGCGGCCAGGGTATGCAGATTGGCCGGCGTATCGTCGATGGCCAGAATTCTTGGGCGGAGAGCGTCCATTTCATTCCCCCGAGCCCGATTTTACGGCGACTGCAGGCAATTGCCCGGGAACAGCATCAAAGCGGATGCCCGGGAGCGCAGGGCGGATATGGCTGATTTCTGTCGTTTCCGGTGTTCTGACTGGAATCGGTTGAGTGCGAAGCTTTCTTATGCGCTGAGTCATGTCGTGTTCGCAATCTTTTGCATCGGGATGGGGGCGAGAGGCCCAGGGGCGCCAGGCGCGTGCGTTGGGCCGATGCTGTAAGAGGCAATCGCCCCGGTTCGGATTACAAAATTTCTTCAGGGTAATTAGCCGGTTCAGCATTGGCGTGATCCGTTGATTGGCCGCATAGGCGAGTGCTGAGCACTCACTGGAATGTTTTGAATCACTGTCGTGCATCGCTTTCTCCCTGGGGCTGGGGAGCCTGCCCGGCAATTAGTGATCTGGTAGAGGTGAAACTTTATAGTGTCATTGGGGCGGGCGGGAATACCCGAATATCCATATTGATTTTTGTGACAGGGGCCAATTATGATTTCGGGATGCTGTCGGCGGGGCGCTTTATCGCGCTCAATCTGAATACGGCACGTTCGGTGCTGGAAGAGACGGCTGTCAAATGATGGATGCCCGTGACTTGAGGGGAATCGTTGCGGTTCAGGCCGCTCCAGCCAAACCTTGAAAAGGCCGCGTTTTATGCCTGTTCCGCTGATCGGATTGGCGCCCTGCTTCCGGAGAAGTTGAGCCAATTGGCTCAGGCACAATTTGACCCACTGCAAAAAGTGCCGAGCAATCTATTTGGGGATGTCGCCGAGCAATTCATTGAACCGCTCAAGGCAATGTTGCGGCCTTGGCCAAAGTTGCCGGCAAGGCGGTTGCCAAGTAATCCTTTTGGCAACTCGCTGGAAAAATCAGAAAAACAGGCTGGCGGACTGCTTTGCCGTAGCTTTGTGCCCGACTTCAGGTCATCGAAATAAAGCTTGCGGCCCTTTGGTCAGCCCTTGACGTGCAGTCCGCATTCCTTCAATTCGGGCGATTCCCACCACCAACGGCCGGAGCGGACGTCTTCACCCATTGAAATGGCGCGGGTGCAGGGGGCGCAGCCGATGCTCGGGTAGAACTTGTCGTGCAGCGCGTTGTAGGGCACGGCGTTCTGCTTGATGTAGGTCCAGACTTCCTTTTCCGACCAGTCGGCGAGCGGGTTGAATTTCTCCAGCTGGTTGCCGTCGTCGAATTCCTGCGTCGGCAGACCCGTGCGTGTCGTCGCCTGCTGGGCGCGCAGGCCGGTGATCCAGGCTTTCTTGCCGTACAGGGCGCGTTGTAGCGGTTCGACTTTGCGCATGTGGCAGCAGCCTTTGCGCATTTCGATGGATTGGTAGAACGCATTGATGCCGTTGGCGCGCACGTAGTTTTCGACGGCTTCGGCCTGCGGAAAGTAGATCTTCAATTTAAGGCCGTAATGGGCGTCGACCGCAGCCATCAGGTCGTAGGTTTCCAAGGGCAGGCGGCCGGTGTCGAGGCTGAATATTTCAATCGCCAGGCCGGATTTGACAATCAGATCGGTCAGCACCATGTCTTCGGCGCCGAGGCTGTTGGCGAAGGTGGCGGGCGACCAGTTGCCGG
>CAZLPR010000244.1:0-886 GCA_964561415.1 uncultured Dechloromonas sp.
CGCTCGCCTGCCTGAACCAGGCTGCAGCCAAGTGCCAGCAGGACGCCGGCCAGTCGAGCGGCGAGGGAAGGGGTACTCATACGCGGTAACTCCTGAATGGTTAGCCGGGAATCCGGCATGGTTTTGGCGAGGCAAGGGCAGGGCGATGCACGGCATCACTCCCTGCGGATTGAAAGGATTGAAACGGATTATTTTAGCGACAGGATCCAGGAAACAATCTGGCGAGTGTCACTGGCGCTGATCGCCACTGCATTGGGCGGCATGGCGATACCGGAAACCTGGTTTTTCCAGTGGCTGGAGTAGGGGTTGGAACCCTCCTGAACGACGCGGGTCAGGAATTCGGTGGCTCCCGGCTTGCTGCGGTATTGGGCGGCAACATCCTTCCAGGCCGGGCCAACTGGTTTGGTGCCATCCGGTTTCTCAGCGTGCTCAATGGTATGGCAGGTTAAACAGCCTGCGTAGGCGGCCAGTTTTTTCATCTTTTCATCGTTAGCGGCATCCGCGCATGCATTTTGCGCTGCGGCGGCGAGCGCGGCGGTGATGATCAATTGACGAAATAATGACATGTTCTACTCCCTAGGGTTAAAAAGCCGAATCGAAAATAATGTTGAGCCGACCAAATGAAAAGTTGATGACGATCGCGATGGGAAATTTTGTATTCATTGGCGATGCGGACTGTTAATAGATGCAATTCCTGCGCCAGCATCCAGCTGCTGCAAATGGGCTTCCAGCTCGCACCCCGGTGATAGTGCACGGTCAGCCACCCTCGACGCAACAATTAATATTGCTCCAGAAAGGAGCAGCGGGGGTGATGCAAAGTCGAACAGCGTCGCTCAGGCGCTACGGTCAACCGGGAAAAGCAGGCAAAAAAATAAAAACATCAAAA
>CAZLPR010000244.1:896-3642 GCA_964561415.1 uncultured Dechloromonas sp.
GCCGTGACAAGCAGGCGCCGAAGCGCCCGTGGGAGAAATAAATTAGTTCTTGTGCAGCTTGAAGACCCAAACAGAACCGCCCTGTTCGAGGAAGTTCACACGCTTGGCGACATCGCCGCCCCACAGCGGAACCGCGCCGCCCCAGCCGGTCGTTACAGCAATCATCTGCTCGCCATCCTGCGTCCAGGTGACTGGTGGTGCAACGATGCCGGTGCCGACGTTGAAGGACCAGAGTTCCTTACCGGTCTTGTCATCCAGCGCCTTCAGGTAGCCTTCAGGAGTCCCGTAGAACACCAGACCGCCAGCGGTGGTCAGGACGCCACCCCAAAGCGGTGCGTAGTTTTTAGCTTCCCAGACCATCTTGCCGGTCTGCGGGTCCATGGCGCGCAGCGAGCCGATGTAATCGTCGTGCAGTGCCTTGATGGTGAAGCCAGCGCCCAGATAGGCGGCGCCTTTCTTGTAGGAAACAGGTTCGTTCCAGATGTCCATCGACCATTCATTGGACGGCACGTAGAAGAGCTTGGTCTGCGGGCTGTAGGCCATTTGCATCTGGTTCTTGCCGCCCAGGAAGGACGGTGCCGAGAAGACAACCTTGCCTTTTTTGCCATCGGCTGCATCGGCCGGATTGCCCGGGCGACCTTCTTCAATGTAATTTGGACGACCGGTTTCGAGATTGATGCTCGTTGCCCAGGTGATCTTGTTTACAAACGGGAAGGCATTGAGCAGCTTGCCGTTGGTGCGGTCATTGACGAAGAAGAAACCGTTACGGTCAGCCTTGCCGCCGGCCTTGATCAGCTTGCCGGTCTTCGGATCCTTGTAATCGAAGGAGACGAATTCGTTGACGCCGTCAAAGTCCCAGCCGTCGTGCGGGGTGTTCTGATAGTGCCAGGCGATCTTGCCGGTGTCGGCATCAATAGCCACGGTGGAGGACGAGAACAGGTTGTCGCCCGGACGGTTGTGGCTGTTCCACGGGGCCGGGTTGCCCTGCTGAGGGCCTCAATCCCGAGGTTGCCGGTGCCGGCGAAGATCAGGTTGGTATCTGGATCGTAGGTGGCGCCATTCCAGGTCGCGGCACCGCCGGTTTTCCACAGGTCGCCTTGCCAGGTGGCGTTGAGCGTGCCGGAAATACCGTTTTCGATCGCCTTGCCATTTTCGTACTTGTAGCCCATGTGACCTTCAACGGTCGGACGGCTCCAGACCAGCTTGCCGGTCATCGGGTCGCGGGCATCGATGCGGCCAACGGCGCCGAATTCACCACCGGAAATGCCGGTGATCAGCTTGCCCTTGGCAATGATCGGAGCGGCAGAAGCGGAGTAGCCAGCGGCGTAGTCACCGAGCTTTTCTTTCCAGACGACCTTGCCGGTGTCCTTGTTGAGGGCGACCAGTTGGGCATCGAGCGTGGCGAAGAAGACCAGATCGCCGTACAGCGCGGCGCCACGGTTGATCACATCACAGCAGGGCATGATGCCGTCGGGCAGGCGATGCTCGTATTTCCACAATTTCTTGCCGGTTTTGACGTCGACCGCAAAGATGCGGCTGTAGGACGCGGTGACGAACATCTTGCCGTCGCTGATGACCGGTTGCGATTCCTGGCCGCGTTGTTTTTCGCCGCCGAAGGACATTGACCAAGCCGGTACCAGGTTCTTAACGGTCTGGGCGTTAATCTGGGTGGCCGGGCTGAAGCGCTGGCCCTGGGTGCCGAGACCAAAGCTGACCACATCGTCAGTCGTTTTGGCATCGTTAAGAATATCGGCATCGTTAACACCTTTGGCCTGCACCGGGCTACCGGCGAAGAAAAAGGCAGTGGCGACGGCGATGGCAAGCGTGCTCCGTTTGGGGAGGATGTGACTATGCATGGATTGTCTCCTGGGTTATCTATTGATTCCTGCCTTGAGTGCAACGCTGAATGCCGCCCCCAAAGCTGAATGAAATGTCCGGTGGGCGTTTTCCATTCCCTGAGCCGCCCCCCGGCAGAGAATCGGGATTGCAAAGGTTGTGCCAAGTCGGCAGATCGGCGGCGTGATCGGCGCGGTTGGGCGATTTGCGGCGATTGAAGGTGATCTAGCGAATTTCGCCAGATTGCGTTGGGAGATCGTCTGTCTGTTGAAAATGTCACCAGTTGTTCCAAAGTTGCACAGACAAACTGCTACAGGCGATAGGGTTTTTCCGCGAAAACCGCGCCATTGCCCGTTCTGCCGGCCTGTTCGCGACGCAATCGCCTTTGGCACGCCGCTTGCGACCACATTGATCAAACATGCCCCGAGAGGCAAAGGAGTGAGACTAAAAGTGATCAAATACCCATTGACTGTTGCTGCGCTGGCGCTGGCTGCGTTGATGCCGCCTGCCGAAGCCGCGGCGCTGCAGGAAAGCGGCGACCCGCTCGATTCGGCGCGCTGGGCCGACATGCAGAAATCAGTGCTGGCCGGTGCGCCGGCGCTTTTTGACCCGCGCGTTTTGGTTATCGCGCCGACTACTGCCGAAGATCCGATGCAGGTGCCGGTGACGGTGGATGCCCGGGCGCTGGCCAATGTCCAGGAAGTGATTGTCTTCGCCGACTTCAATCCTATCGTCCATATCTTGCGCTTCTACCCTGAAGCGACCGGCGCCTACCTGGGTTTTCGCGTCAAGCTGCAGCAATCGACACCGGTGCGGGCGGCGGTACGCACGGCCGATGGTATCTGGCATGTCGGCGGCACCTGGGTGAACACCGTTGGCGGCGGGTGCACCGCGCCGTCGGCGTTGCGGT
>CAZLPR010000245.1:0-2503 GCA_964561415.1 uncultured Dechloromonas sp.
TGAGCGGCAATTCGGCCAGCACAACACGATCGAGCAAATCGCTGCGCGTAAAAACCCCGACCGGTTTACGATCTTCGCCGGCAATCACCAGCGAACCAATGCCGGCTTTCGACATGGTTTCGAGCGCGGCGCGCAGCGGTGTTTCCGGCGCGACGGCAATGGGCGAACGTGAGCCGATACCGGCCAGCGGTGAGTTCAGCGTTTGCTGTTCACTGGCGCGCTGGGCAAATTGCAATTGCAGTTGCTGGCGCGACTGGTTGAGCAAGCTGGCGATGTATTGCGTGCAAAAAAGGTTGAATTCCGGGCTGTTGGCCATCAACACGAGAAAATCTTCAGCCGGCAACTGATAGCAGAAAACGTCATCGATCGCGGTGTAAATATTGGTCGATGGCCGGCCCGCCGTCACCGCGCCAATCGGGAAGCTTTCGCCGGCGCCAAGGCTGAGAATGGAGTATTCGGTGACTGTCACTTCGCCGGCCTGCCGGGCCTGCACTTTGCCCGATTCGATCAGATAGAAATAACGCACATTGCCGGCATCGGGGCCGATGATCTCACTGCCCGCCGGGTAAAAAGCGACTTTTGCCTGTTCGGCGAAACGCTGCAGGTGTGCGGCTTGCATTTTGTTGAAGGGCGCATGGTTTTGCAGGAAGGTGAGCGCATGGTCAGCGACGCGATGCAGCCCCTCGAGGCGCATCGATTGCGCCAACTCGGTCATGGCTGCGGCATTGTCCGTAACGTGTTGTGCTTCTTGTTCTGGCGTATTCACGAAAACTCCTCCATTAAATACTTGATTCGATTGCCCTAAGCATTGACCAAATTTAATACTTCACCCGCGCAAACTGCGTCTTCGCCGAAGCCTCAAGCGCCTGCCGGACCGTCATGATGCCCATCTCCTCCAACAGCGGCACGAGCTTGAGAAACACTGCCGCCGTCGCCAGCGCATCTTCCAGCGCATTGTGCCGGCTGCCGATCTCGATGCCGAGGCGCTCCAGAATGACATCGAGCTTGTGCGACTCCTGATGCGGATGCGCCACCGCCGAGAGCATCAGCGTATCGAGCACCGGCTGGCTGAATTTGATGCCGGTGCGCTCTTCTTTCAGTTGCAGGAAGCGCATGTCGAACGCCGCGTTATGGGCAATCAGCACGGTATCTTCGCAGAACTCATAAAACGACGGCAGCACGAGATCGATCGTCGGCTTGCCGCGCACCATGTCTTCGGTAATGCCGTGGATCGGAATCGAGGCCGGCTTCAGCGGGCATTCCGGGTCGATGATCTGGTTGAAGACCTCTTGCCGCAACAAGCGGTTATTGACGATGCGCGCGGCGCCGATCTGGATGATTTGATCGCCCTTCGAGGGCTCCAGCCCGGTGGTTTCGGTATCGAAGACGGTGTAGGTCAGCTCGCTTAACAGGCGATCGAGATCGATCGACTTGTCGGCAAAGTTGAACAGATCGAAATCGTAATACTCCGGCCGGCCGCTGCCGCGTTTGCGCTCCTCGGGTTCCTGCTCCATTTCCGGCGTCGCCACCGGCAGCACAAAGCGGAAGAAGGCGCGATGTGCCGCTTTCTCGCGCTGATACCAGACTTCGCCGCCATGCCGGTCGACCACATCGCGCAGCGACAGCGGCGTCGTTTCGCTGCCGATCTGCATCGCTTCCATTTCCCAGGTGTAGAAGGTTTCGGACGACATCGCCGGGCCGGCCCAGATCAGGTCGAGATAGGCCAGCTTGCCTTCGGTACTCAGCCGGAAGCGCAGTTCGCGCGGGGCGTAATGATCCTGCAGTTTGGCGGCGAGAAAGACCAGCGCGAAGACGAGCGAGAAATTGTCGGCCTTGATCCACAGCGTATCGTCGAGCGCTTCCGTCTTGCTCGGCAATTGCAGCTTGTCGTCAATGCGGCGCTGGGCGGCGGCGATGATGTCGATGCCGAGAATGTCTTCGAGCGGCCAGCGGGTTTTGATCGAATCGGAGAAGTCGGCCATCGTCTGGTCGAGACGCTGGCTCATGGTGGCGGCTTCGTCGTCGACGACATGGACGAAGCGTTCGCGCAGTTCGCTTTCCATGTCCGGGTAGTCGATCAGATTGGCCACCGCGGCGCGGATGTTGCCGAGGGCGGCCCGGCTGCCTTCGGTCAGCGAGTGCAGAACTTGATCGCGCCGGGCTTCCTGTTCGATGCTGCGGGTGATGTTTTCAACGGTGAGGACGTAGCCGGACATGGCACTTTCCATGTCGCCTGTCGTTGCGTCCGTTGCTGAACCAGTCGTCGTCGTGCCGGCGGCGAGAACGGGCACCATCTGGGCGCGCAGCAGCTGGCCGCTGCGGGTGGTGGTGATGAAGTTGGCGATGGCGGTTTTGCCGGCAAGCAGGCGCTGACGAATGACTTCCTGGGCGTGTTCGACCTGGTTTTTTTCGAGGATGGAGAAGATCGAGCGGCCGAGGCCGATCAGGGTGCCGCCGGAGACTGAGGTCGGGCCTTGGGCCAGGGCTTTGAATTGCAGGCGGG
>CAZLPR010000245.1:2543-3625 GCA_964561415.1 uncultured Dechloromonas sp.
GGCCTGGGCGAGTTCGGACATCAGCGCGGCGAGGCGATTCTTTTCTTCTTCGACCGAGGCTTTGGCGCGGGCGATCTGGGCGTCGACGTCGTCCATCAGGACGTCGCGCTGTTGCGCCAGATCATTGGCGGCGCTGGCGAGTTGCTGGACTTCGGGCGGGCCGTCGAGGCTGACCCGGAAGTTGCGGTTGGCGCCGAGCATCAGGCGCAGGGTTTCGGCCATGCGGAGCAGGCCTTCGACGTATTGTGTGAACAGTTTGTGCAGGACGACGACGCCGATGGTGAAGCCGAACAGGGTCATCAGGGTGCCGACCGGCAGGCGGGAGACGAGGAGTTTGAGCAGCAGGTCGCGTTCGCCGGCTTGCATGTCGACCCAGACGAGGAAGGCGGTGACGACGAAGGGGCCGGTCATCAGGAGGCCGAGGACGAGGGTGGCGAGGATAAAGCGGTATTTGGCCTTCATGGCGTGGATCCAATGAAATGGGGCGCGGTGTTTTTGGGGGGCGGTTGTTTTTGGGCGGTTTTGCGGGTTGACCGCAGCGTTTGGCCGGGCAAGGCGGCTGCGGTCAACCGTGATTCAGGGGCAATTTAGCCGCGATTCAACCGGTGCCGAGGATGGCTTTGACTTTGAGGACGAGGTCTTTGGTCGAGAAGGGTTTGGTGACGTAGGCGTCGGCGCCGATGGCAAGGCCTTTGGCGACTTCGGTGTCGCGCCCTTTGGCGGTGAGCATGATGATGCGCAGCGCGGCCTGGGCCGGGTCGGCGCGCAGGGTTTCCAAAACTTCGAAGCCGGATTTCTTCGGCATCATGACGTCGAGCAGAATGAGGTCGGGACTGAAGCTGGCGACTTTGGCCAGCGCTTCGTCGCCGTCACTGGCGACGGCGATCTCGAAGCCTTCTTTTTTCATCAGGAATTCGAGCGAGATAACGATATTCGGTTCGTCATCAACGATGAGTATTTTCCGGGCCATGCGGTTTGTCTCCCTTTTTTATGTCTCCGATGCCGGCAAGGGCACCGTGAAGATGAAATGCGCTCCCTTGCCGGGTGCGCTTTCTACCCAGAGGTTACCACCAAAGAATTCA
>CAZLPR010000246.1:0-2213 GCA_964561415.1 uncultured Dechloromonas sp.
GGCCTGACTCAGGCCGTCGAATATGGATTCGGCCAAGTCTTCGGGGAAGCTGGTGGGCAGATTGGCGGCCACATCGGCGATGGCTTGGGGGGGGGCAACCAGCTCGTCAATCAGTGTTGGTACATCAGGCAGATGGCAGCGTTGCGTCGTCTGTTCAAAGTGATCGCGACGAATCTCCGACCATTTGCAATGGCGGGTTTTGCCGTCAATCGCCATGGCTATTTTGACCTTGTGCGAAGACAGGCGCCCGGCTTCATGCCCCCTGACCGGGGGCGCGGAAAGCACGTCGTCGCGAGGAGGCAGGCGGTAAAAGCCCTTCGACTCAATGAATACGCCTGTAATTATTGATGTCTGCCTGCCAGGTTAGGCCTATGGGTGAATTTATTGCTGTCGTGGTTCAGCAACTGGAGTAATTCCAGGTCGATGAATCGTTTTCCTTACCGGCTGTCATCTCGCGCAGCACGCCGATTGCAGCGAGATCTTTCAGGTGGCGTGGAGCTGCCTGGCGTTGTGCCAAGTCTTTTCCCACCAGATTGGCAATGCGGCAATAGTGTTGTTCAAGGATGACATCGACTAGGTTGCGGCTATAAATGCAAGTCGAAGAGCGTATGAATGTCTGCGTGCAGCAAGAGAGCATTCCGCGGAGAGTTATCCAGTGAAATACCGAGATGGGTAAGGGCGCAGGGTGTTGCCACTCTTTTTCTTTAGCCGGGCGGTTGATTGTGGCTTGGAATTTTCAGGCTTGCCCGGATTGTGTATAGTTTCGTCACAATGTAATGTCGCCGTTAGCGGTACTCAATAAATAAGGGAATAATTTTGGCGCAAACTTGCATTCTGATCGTTGATGATGAGCCGATTGGCCGCGAGATGATGGTGGAAAATCTGCTTTGCGAAGGTTATGAAGTGCTTGAGGCCGATTCGGGGGAAGCCGCCTGGGCCTTGATCGAAGCCGCACCGGAACGTTTTGACGCCATTCTGCTCGATCGCCTGATGCCGGATATGGACGGGATCGAGGTTTTGCGACGGATCAAGTCGCGGCCTGAAATGTTGCGTCTTCCCGTCATCATGCAAACTGGTTTGACGGCGGATACCGATGTGCTCGAAAGCCTCAAGGCCGGCGCCTATTACTACCTGACCAAGCCGTTTTCAGCCGATACCCTGCTCGCCATCGTCGCCGCGGCAACACGCGACTATCAAGGGCACAAGGCGCTGCAGGATGAGGTCAAGCGCCAGGGCGGCGTTCTCGGTTGTCTCGCTGAAGCGCGCTTTCTCTTCCGCACGCCGCAGCAGGCACGCGATCTGGCGACTTTGCTGGCCAATGCCGCACCGGAACCGGGCCGGGTCGTGCTTGGCCTTTCCGAACTGATGCTTAACGCCGTTGAGCATGGCAATCTGGCCATTGGTTACGAGCGTAAATCGGCGCTGCTTGAAGCCGGTAGTCTCGAGACTGAAATTGATCGTCTGCTCAATTTGCCCGAATTAAATGGCTGTTGCGCCGAGGTGCTGGTTTCCCGAGGCAATGGCGAACTGAAATTTTTGATTCGCGATCAGGGCTGCGGTTTCAATTGGCGGGCGTATCAGGAAATGAGTCCGGAGCGGGCTTTTGATACGCACGGCCGCGGCATTGCAATGTCACGCATGATCAGCTTCGAGCGCCTTGAATACCAGGGCTGCGGCAATCAAGTCGAGGCGGCCGTCAAGCTTTAGCGTCAGGCGTGGCGCAGCCGCCTCACGGGTGAGTTATCTCCGAGACGCAGGGGGCGAGTCTTCATGCGGCAAGCCAGATAGGGAGAAGCGGTCAACTGAGGTTTCAAGGATCATCGTTCGATCAAAGCAGTTCCGGATGCCTGGCCAGCGCACTTTCAAGTAACGCCAAGGCAGCGGGGAAGTCGAAGTTGGCTAAAAGCTGAGTCAGTGCCGGGTGATCTTTGCCGAGCAGGGCGCGCAGTTGAGGTGCATTTTGCTCGGCGAGCTCGCTGCTAAGCATGTCGTCTTCGGCCAGCAAGGTGAGCAGTTTTTTGCTTAGAGGGCGGAGGATTTTCGGATCGATCGCGAGCTTGGGTTCGGCGCTTGCCGGTACTGAAGCAAAAATCTGGCGCAAGGCGGCGATCTGGCTGTCTTCGATTTTTTCCAGCGCATCGAGCCGTTCAGCCAGTGTTTCAGGTGATTCGTTGTGGCGGATGGCCAGCTCAACGTCGGCTGCGGCCTGCTGC
>CAZLPR010000246.1:2223-3621 GCA_964561415.1 uncultured Dechloromonas sp.
AGCGCTCAGGCCGAGGACGCCGGCTGCGCCTTTCAGCGTATGCGCCTGGCGTTGGGCGGTGGGTTGATCATGGCTCGACAGGCTCTGGCGAATGATGGCGGTGGTCTGGCTGTGGCGATCAATGTAGGTTTTCAGCAGCGCCAGGTATTTTTCCGCCTTACCGTTCAGCGCCGTCAGGCCGGCAGTCGTGTTGAAGCCGGGTTGGCGGGCAAGTTGTTCGATCAATGCCGCCGCGTCATTGGCTGGGTGAGCAATGCTGTCGGCTGGGGCGATTAAACCGATACGGACGCTATTGGCCGGTAACCAACGTAGCAGAATTGCATAGAGCGCCTTCATCTCGACCGGCTTGCTCAGGTAATCGACCATGCCGGCATCGAGGCAGGCGCTGCGGTCTTCGGGGAAAGCGTTGGCGGTGATGGCGACGATGCTTGCGGTCGACCGGCCAGGCAGGGCCAAAATGCGGCGGCTCGCTTCCAGGCCGTTCATCACCGGCATTTGCAAGTCCATCAGGATCAGGTCATAGACAGTGGCGCTCGCCATGGCGACGGCGATCTGGCCATTTTCGGCAATATCAGCGACCAGACCGACGCCGGCCAGTTGGTCGAGCGCCACTTCGCGGTTCACCGGGTCGTCCTCAACGAGCAGGATGCGAGCGCTGCTGCGGGTGTTGCGGATTTCCGTTTCGGCATTAGGGGCGATACTTTGGGTCTTGGGTATTTTTTCGGCGAGGCGCAGGCGCGCTGTCAGCCAGAAAGTGCTGCCTTCGCCCGGCGTGCTTTCGACGTCGGCTTCACCGCCCATCAAGTGAGCCAGTTGGCGGCTGATGGCGAGGCCGAGGCCGGTGCCGCCGTAGCGTCGGCTGGTTGAATCGTCGGCCTGGGTGAATGGCTTGAAAAGACGCATCTGAGTGCTTGGCGAGATGCCGATGCCGGTGTCTTCAACCTCGAAACGGAGCAGTACGTTGTCCGCCTGGCGCTCCAGCACGCGGGCGCGGAGCAGGATATGGCCGTGGTCGGTAAATTTGACGGCGTTGGACAGGAAGTTGAGCAAGACCTGTTGTAGCCGCAAGGGGTCGCCACGCAGTGCCGGCGGCAGGTCGGGGGCGATTTCGGTGAGGAGCGCCAGACCCTTGTCGTGGGCTTTGAATTCGATCATGGCCAGCGCTTCCGTGATGACCTGATGGCTGGCGAAGTCGATTTCCTGCAAGTCAAGGTGTTCCGCTTCAATTTTCGACAGATCGAGAATGTCGTTGATCACGGTCAGCAGATGTTGCGCCGACTCGGAGACCCGCGTCAGACGCCCCTGCAGGCGCGGTTCGCTGGCTTCGCGGCTCATCAGGTAAGTCAGGCCGATGACGGCGTTGAGCGGGGTGCGGATCTCGTGGCTCATGTTGGCGAG
>CAZLPR010000247.1:0-3582 GCA_964561415.1 uncultured Dechloromonas sp.
CCGCCTGCAACCGCATGAGCGCTCGGCGATCAGCGACTTTCTTGCGGCCGCAGTGATCGGCGGCCCCGACCGGGTGCGGGAAAGGCTGACGGCGCTGGTTGAGGCAACCGCGGCCGATGAATTGATGTTTGTCTGCGATATCTTCGACCCGGCATTCCGCTTGCGCTCGCTGGATATTGCGGCGGCTGTTTTCTTGCCGTGAGATAACGAGTTGGATGGGGATTTTCCATCGATGCCGATTAAGCGATAGCCGATTGAGCAGTGTTGCCAAACGGCTGAAGAAGAGCCCAATCCGGACATTGGTCGTTCCAAGGAGCAGCCGGCAGCAATCCGATTGGAGCAGCCATCCAGTGTGGCTGCTCTTTGTTCCAAGAGTGGCCGTACGATAGGCAGTTTCCTCGGCGGCATACTTCTTGGTACCAGAACGCAGATGACGCAGTGCTGCGGTAATTTAGGCCAATAACGACGACTTGGGGGCGAGATATTTTTCTTACCGGTTAGTGCCAAAGCACCACCGATCAAGGGCAATTTTCAATATTTTCGCGTCAATTGGTTTCGTCAGAAAATCATCCATGCCGGCTGCCAGGGCATTTTCGCGATCTTTGCCGAAGGCTCCCGCCGTCAACGCGATGATTGGGATGCGCGCCTGCCCGGTTTCCGCTTCCCAGGCCCGTATCTGCCGCGTAGCCTCGTAGCCGTCCATCACGGGCATCTGGCAGTCCATGAGAATTAAGTGAGGAGTGCTGCCTTGCATCACATGCGTCACGGCTTCCTGGCCGTCCTCAACCGTCTCGACCCGAATCCCGGATTGTTTCTTGAGCATGGCCTGGATGACCATTCGATTGGTTTTGTTGTCCTCGACCACCAGGACAAGGACCGTCTCGGTGGGCGATTTCGCGACGACGGGCTCTCCTTCCTCGGTCGGATTGTCCGGATTGGCTTCTTCACCATCGGCCAGTTTTTCGGCCGAAATCTGGAACCAGAAGCGGCTGCCGGCACCTTCCCGGCTTTCGACGCCGGCCTCCCCGCCCATCAGATTGGCCAGATTGCGTACAATCGACAAGCCCAGGCCGGTGCCGCCGTATTCACGCGTATTCGAAGCATCCGCCTGGGTAAACGGCTGGAAAAGGATGGCCTGTTTGTCGGCAGCGATACCGATCCCGGTGTCGATCACCGCGAATTCAAGGATGGCCTGTCCGTCCTCGACCTCACGTTCCCGCCCCTCGACGCGGATTGAACCCGTGGCGGTGAATTTAATCGCGTTATTGATCAGGTTGGTCAGCATCTGGCGCAAGCGGACCGGGTCTCCGCGGTAACGTCCTGACGGGTTCATCGCCCACGCCACCTCGAACGCAAGCCCCTTGGCTTTGGCGGTTTCCTCAAAGACGACCGACGTCTCGCGGATTAGTTGCGCCGGCATAAAAGCCAGATGTTCCAGTTGGATCTTGCCGGCCTCAATCTTGGAAAGATCGAGAATGTCGTTCAGTATCGTCATCAGTGCCTGGCCGGAGTCGATGATGATCCGGGCAGACTCCCGCCGTTCACGATCATCCATGTCAGGCATTTCGAGCAGTTGGGCCATGCCGAGAATGCCGTTCATCGGCGTCCGTATCTCGTGCGACATGGTGGCCAGAAACTGGCTCTTGGCCTGGCTTGCCGCCTCGGCGCCTTTGAGTGCCACGCCCAGTTCGTGGGTGCGTTCAGAAACCCGCTTCTCCAGCGTGATGTAGAAATCCTGCAGGTTTCTCACCATGTGGTTGAAGGACTGGACGAACTGGCCGATTTCATCGGGGTGATGCCAGGCAACCTCGACTTTTTTGCCTGGGTTTTCTGCAACCTCCTGAGCGGCCGAACCGAGCAAGGTAATCTGGCTGGCAAAACGGCGGCCAGCCCTGCGGCTGAAATAGTACGCGACGACCACGGCCGCAATGCCGAGCACCAGATAGGCGCCCAGAACCAGCCCAAGTTGCGTGATGACGGCACTCGGTGTCGTGCCGAACGAGACCACCAAGGCTCCATCGCCCACCATGTCGAGTTCGGGGTTGAGGTTGCGCTGGAGCGTCACCCATTTTCCGGCGGGTTCGCAATTCAGCGTCTTGACGTGGATGCGCTCGGCGTTAATGGCCACACAATGCGTCGGGTCGATCAATCTCGGGGGGATCAGATAGAGCTGTTCGACATCGACCAGGCCAACCAGCACACCCTCGTAGCTGGATGCCGGCGGATAAAAGATCGGAAATGCCATAGCTGCCATCGTCCGGTTTTCAATGGAGAGGATGGCCGTCTGGGGTTTTTCCTCCCTCAGTGCTTTGCCGGCCAGGCTTTTGACTAGCAAGGCCTGCAGCGCGTAAGCCGGGGTGTTGCTGGCAAAGGCTTCGATATTGGCGTCGAACAGAAACAGCGTGCTGTCCATGCCAAAGGGGAGCTTGAAATCGCGCAAGGTGGGCTGGAGGTAGATTTCCCGCCCCGTCGAGTCGACGTAGGAGTTGACGACAAAGCTGTTTTTGGCGAGCAGGCTGAGATTCTGCCGCGCAGCGTCCAGCCTGAGTTCCAGGCGGTCCGTAATATGCTTGAAGCCGTTTTCCGCATCATTTTCGACATTGCGCCAGGTTTGCAGGGAGACCAGCGGGAACGCGATGGCTCCCAACAGCAGGACTAGCGCCAGGGCGGTGGCCACGCTGGACAGGGTCAGGCGGTTGCCGATGCTTTGGTCAAGCCAGGCGCGCAGAGGCATTCTCATCTTCAATGGCGGTACCGAGGTCCGGGTTAGCGGTAAAGGTACTTCTCCAATGCCCCATCGGTTTTGGCGTAGTACGCCATGAACACGTCCTTGGGGTCGAGCGCCTCATGCCGGTCTGCGGTGAACGGCTGTGCGTAGCGGCGCACGGCGCCTTGATGGGAACCGAGTTTTTCGAGCGCGTTACGGATGGCGGGCCGGTCGGTGCTCCCGGCTTTGTCGATGGCCTTGGCAAGCAAGTGTGTCAGGTCGTAAGCATGGGCGACCCCGACCGCAGAAATGATGTCGCGCTCCGATTTCGTCCCAAACTGGCGGTTGTGTGCGGTGACGAGTCGCTTGGCAACCGGATTTTTCGCGTTGATGAAGGAGAAGGTCTGGACCACCGCAAAATCGAGCTCAAAGAATTGTTTTCCGACCAGTGCCGGCAGGTTGCCGCCGGTGACGCCCCAATGGCTGGCCACGGGCACGCGCTGTTCAACCGGCAGCGACAACATGGCCTTGGCCAGCACCGAGGCTTCCTCCGCATTGGCCGTCAGCAGGATGCCTTGCGCTCCTCGCTCGCGCAGCAGTTTGTATTTGGCCAGCATCGAATCTTCCTTGTCGTCCCAATTGATCCACTGGGTATCGACGATGCTCACCGTTGGCTTGGTTGCCAAATAGTCTTCTGCCGCCTTCTTCGTGCCGCGTCCCCAACTGGTGTTGAGCATCAACAGGCCGACGCGCCGGACGCCTTTTTTCGATAGATGGTCCAGCATCGCCGGGGCCGCCCAACTGTCCCGCAGTGACAGGCGGAAGACGAAATTCGGGCTCATCTTGTTGTCGGTAATCGAATCGGCGGCCGCCCA
>CAZLPR010000248.1:0-440 GCA_964561415.1 uncultured Dechloromonas sp.
GAGCACACCTATTTTACCGCGCAGAATTCGCGTGAGATTAAGCAGGGAAGACGACCTCGCTTTATACGACGCTGAAGCAACTGGCAACGCCGGAAGTTAACGTCTGTACGATTGAAGATCCGATCGAAATGGTCGAGTCGTCGTTTAACCAGATGCAGGTTCAGCACAGCATCAACATGGGCTTTGCCGACGGCATTCGGGCCTTGATGCGGCAGGACCCGGATATCGTGATGATTGGCGAAATCCGCGATCTGGAAACCGCCGAAATGGCGATTCAGGCGGCGTTGACCGGGCACCTCGTCCTTTCGACCCTGCATACCAACGATGCGCCGTCGGCAATTACCCGTCTGCTCGATCTCGGTGTGCCGGCCTATCTGATCAATTCAACGCTGCTCGGCGTCATGGCGCAGCGCCTGGTGCGCACATTGTGTCCGCACTGC
>CAZLPR010000248.1:450-1792 GCA_964561415.1 uncultured Dechloromonas sp.
AGCGTTTCCGACGCGCGAGGATCAACGAGCGACCTGGCGCGCTTTGGTGGCGCCCTGGAAATCCGGCGAGCCGGCGCAGATGTATGAGCCGGTCGGTTGTCTCGAGTGCCGAATGACCGGCTATAGCGGTCGGGTCGGCATCTACGAAATTCTGGTCAGCTCCAGCGAAATCCGCAAACAGATCAAACCGCTGACCGACATCCCGAAGCTGCGCGAGCAGGCGTATCGCGAGGGTATGCGTCCGCTGCGGATTTCCGGCGCCTTGAAAGTGGCACAGGGTACGACCTCGCTGGAGGAGGTCATCAAGGTGGCGCCGCCGGCCGACGAGGCTTAACCTGAATTTGACCTGAGTCAGATCAGGCTGGCCTTGCGGCGCACGGCGTCGACATAGGCCAGCGCATCCATCGGTTTGCCTTCACGCTGGCCGCGCCAGATGGTTTCCCCGAGGCATTCGAGCAGGACATGTTCAGCCGCATGCTGATCCATTCTCGCCCGTAAACTGTCAAAAGCAGCGCGAATGCCTGGCGGCTGGTCAATACTGACCTGCTCGTAAATGGCCAGATGCAGCGAGAGATGCAGGAAAGGGTTCATCTCGCCACCTTCCGGGGTCCATTCCTTTTCCAGTACGCCAGCCTTGTCGGCCAGCAGCGCGTGATATTCCGGATGGCGCACGGCGAGATCGGCGGCGGTGACTTCGGCGCCAACCAGCGGCAGGCGTTCCAAGTGTTTTCTCCAGGCATCGCAAAAGAAATGGCGGACCTGATCGCGGGATGGACTGAACATGGCTGCTTTCAAAAAGTGGAGTGATGGCGGTGTGGTGAAATCAATGGCTCGGCCGAACCATTAATTAGCGATGCTGGCATTGGCTGTCGGGCGCTGGGTGGGTTTCATAATGTCTTGCCCTTGAAGCGGCAAAGATCGCTGACGATACAGCGTTCGCATTCCGGCTTGCGGGCTTTGCAGATGTAGCGGCCGTACAGGATCAGCCAATGATGGGCGTCTTTTTTGTATTCGTCCGGCGTCACGCGCAGCAGTTTTTGTTCGACTTCAACGACTGTTTTGCCTGGTGCCAGACCGGTACGGTTGCCGAGGCGGAAAATGTGCGTGTCGACGGCGATGGTGGGTTGGTCGAAGGCGGTGTTGAGCACGACATTGGCGGTCTTGCGGCCAACGCCTGGCAGCGCTTCCAGCAGGGCGCGCTGGTCAGGCACCTCGCCGCCGTGCTGTTCAAGCAAAATCCGGCAGGTGGCGATGACGTTTCTGGCTTTGGTGCGATAAAGGCCGATCGTCTTGATGTATTCGCTGAGGCCTTCAACGCCCAGTTGCAGCATTTTATCGGCCG
>CAZLPR010000248.1:1807-3578 GCA_964561415.1 uncultured Dechloromonas sp.
AAAAAGCCGGGCGGTCGCTTTATTGACGCCCACGTCAGTGGCCTGGGCGGAAAGAATCACGGCAATGAGCAACTGGAATGGCGTAGCGTAATGCAGCTCGGTGGTCGGGGCAGGATTGGCCGCTCGCAAACGGGCGTAAAACTGCTCAATATCGGCTTTTTTCACGGCTCAATGGCTGGGGTGGGTTGTCAGGCGCTAGAGAATACGCGATATTGTAAAAAAAGAATTTTACCTGACAGAGAAAAGAGAGTTCCCATGGTGCTCCCCCCGGATACCGACAAAATTGTCCTTTCACAAGTGGTTGAAGGCAATCCTGTGGCGACGATCGTGATCGACGCGGGGCATCGGGTAACCCACTGGAATCGCGCCTGCGCCCTGCTGACCGGTGTGCCGGCCGATGAAATTATTGGTCGTTCCGAACAATGGCGGGCGTTTTACGCTGAGCCGCGGCCGATTATGGCCGACCTGATTATTGATGGCGCGATCGAAGCTGAGGTCGACCAGTTTTATCACGGTAAATACAGACGTTCCAAACTGATCGACGGTGCATTTGAAGCCGAGGATTATTTTCCCGCCTTTGGCCAGGGCGGGAGCTGGCTTTTCTTTACCGCTGCGGCAATTCGCAATGCTCAGGGTGAAATCATCGGGGCCATCGAAACGCTGCAGGACGTCACGGCACGGCGGCGCGCCGAGGAGGCGCTGCGGCAAAGTGAAGAGCGTTATCGCCAACTTAGCCTGACGGATTCCCTGACTGGCCTGTACAACTCACGTTATATGCATCAGCGCCTGAATGGCGAGCTGGAAAGGGCGCATCGCTACCAGCGTTCGTTTTCGCTCCTGGTGCTGGATTGCGATAATTTCAAGACGATCAATGATCGTTTTGGTCATCTCGATGGCGATAAGGTCTTGCAATGTCTGGCTGATGTGATTCGCCGCTGCCTGCGCAATTCGGATAGCGGATTTCGCTATGGGGGTGAAGAGTTTGTTGTGCTGTTGCCTGAAACGACAGGCACAGCGGCTCACAGCTTTGCTGAGCGCTTGTGTCTGGAATTTGCTAACGAAATCGTTGAGTCGGCAACCGGGCTGTCGATTCGCTGCACGGTGAGCATTGGTGTTGCTGAATCTTTTGCCGGTGAATCTGACAATTCGTTGATCAGACGGGCCGATGAGGCCTGCTATGAAGCCAAGCGGCGCGGTAAAAATGGCGTCTGTTTCGCCGGGGCGCCGATCTAAAAAATACGCTAGTTTTTTGGGTTGACCGTAGAGCCTGCCTCAGTTTTCATGGCGGTGGTGAAAAATTCAAGGGAGAGGCTTTGATTTCACCCGGTGTCGCCGAGCGAGCCCGTAGCTGGCCGCAACCGCCATCAATATCCTGCCCGGCCGAATTGCGGAGCTTGGTCAGAATGCGGCGTGAATGCAGGCTCTTGGCTAGCGCGATGGCGCGTTCCGTCGAGGGGCGCCTGAAACCCAGATCGTCGATGGTGTTGTAGGGAATCAGATTCATGATGGCGTATTTGCCGGTCAGCAGGCGGACGATGCCATCCATTTCCTCTTCGCTGTCATTGATGCCTTCAAGCAGCGTCCATTGGTACTGGATCGGATAAGCGGTACGACGGGCATATTCTTCGCCGAGTTCGACCAGCTCCGCCGGGTCGAGGCGCGGGGCTTTCGGCAGCAGGCGGGCGCGTAACTCGGCATTGGTTGAGTGCAGCGACAGGGCGAGGGCGGGTTTCACGGTTTCGAGCGGCAGGCGGGCAAAAACCCGCGGGTC
>CAZLPR010000249.1:0-3558 GCA_964561415.1 uncultured Dechloromonas sp.
GCTCGGCTTTATCGCCATCGACAAAGCCGACCAGGCGAGCGCCCCCCGCCTTGCCCACCTATCCGCGCCCGCCGGCTGGCAGGAAAGCGCCCCCTTCGCCAGCTGGAAACCCGCCTACGCCGACCCATCGGCCGAGGTCCAAACGACCTACCGCCAGCAAGATAAAACCGTCGGCCTGTACATTGCCTACTACCGCAATCAGGACTACCAACGCAAACTGGTCACCTCCTCCAACAGCCTCGCCACCAGTACCGATCACCTCTGGTCCGTCACCGCCCAAGGCCAAACAGCCGTAAACCAGGCCAACCTCCCGGCCAAACTTCGCACCGCCCAACTCCTCGGCAAAGACACCAGCCCGGAAACCCGCCTGCTCGTCTGGCAGTGGTACTGGATCAACGGCAAACTCACCGCCTCCGACGTCGAAGCCAAGCTTTACACCGCCCTTTCACGCCTACTCGGTCAAGGTGACGATTCGGCAACCGTCATCCTCTACACCCCGCTCACCCAAGGCAGCGAAGCGCCAGCCACGCTGCAGGCATTTGCTGCGGTCAACGCTGAAAACATTGCCAAAATACTGCAACAAACACGCCACCAGCGGTGAGTCAATCAGGTGTCTAAAATATCCGCTGTCGCCCGGCCCTTTAATGAACAACAGCCGCCAAACCCAATGACCGATCCCCGCCCCCTCGTTGCCCACGTCATGTACCGCTTCGACATAGGCGGACTCGAAAATGGCATCGTCAACCTGATCAACCACATGCCGGAAACCGCCTACCGGCACGCCGTCATCTCGCTCACTGAAATCACCGATTTCAAAAACCGCATCAAGCGGCCGGATGTGCAATTCATCGCCCTCAACAAACCTCCTGGCCACGCCCTGTGGATCTATCCGCAGCTTTACCGCATCTTTCGCCAGCTCAAACCGGCCATCGTACACAGCCGCAACCTCGCCGCGCTCGAAACCGCCATCCCCGCCTGGGCCGCCCGCGTCACCGGTCGCCTGCATGGTGAGCACGGCCGCGACATGAACGACATCGACTGCAAAAATAGCAAATACCAATGGATGCGCCGCATCTACAGCCCATTCATCAATCATTACATCGCGCTCTCCGCTGACCTCGCCGACTACCTCGAGCACCCGGTCGGCATCGCCCGCAAGCGCATCACCCAGATCTACAACGGTGTTGACGCCGAAAAATTTCACCCCGCCAAGCGCCGAACCCAGCCCAGCGGCTCACCTTTTGCTGACGACAATCTCTGGATCATCGGCACCGCCGGCCGCATGCAAACCGTCAAAAACCAAACCAACCTCGCCCACGCCTTCGTTGAAGCCATAAGAACCACCCCGGAACTTCGCTGCCGGCTACGCCTGATCATGGTTGGCAACGGCCCACTACGCACCCAATGCGAGCAAATTCTGGAAGCCGGCAACGCTGCCGAACTCGCCTGGCTACCCGGCGAACGCAATGACGTCGACGCCATCATGCGCGGCCTCGACTGCTTCATCCTCCCCTCACTCGGCGAAGGCATCTCCAACACCATTCTCGAAGCCATGGCCTGTGGTCTGCCAGTCATCGCCACGGCCGTTGGCGGCAATGGCGAACTGGTGCAGGAAGGCATCAGCGGCCAACTCGTTCCGGCGGCCAATAGCCACGCCCTCGCCCAAGCCATCAGCCAACTCGCCCTCGCCCCGGAAAAAGCCCGCGCCATGGGCGAAGCGGGACGGCAGCGCATCGAAGCCGAATTCAGCATGAATGCCATGGTCAGCAACTACCAGCAAATTTACGACCGATTAACCTCAGTTAGGGTGGCATAACCCGGCAGTACAAGAGAAAGCGTCATCGGATGGCAACCCGCCATTCTGCGTTTCAAACGCGAAACGGGACTTGGATCAGCTAAAATATTCCGGGGGATCGAAAAATAAGTGGCAACTCGTACCAAACGCTAACTCGAGTGCCTATACCAAAACACAGGCAAGAAAAAAGCCCTTAAACATCAAGGGCTTGTTTCATTCGCTTGGCGGAGAGGGTGGGATTCGAACCCACGGTACCTTGCAGTACGCCTGATTTCGAATCAGGTACATTCGACCACTCTGCCACCTCTCCGAAGCGGCCGATATAATAGCACAAACATTACGAATGAGTCGCTTGAAAAGCTTTTTTGCCGGGTTCCTGATTGTATTGCTCACCGCCTGCGATGCCTGGGTGACACCGCGCGCGCTGCCTTTTCCCACGCCGGCGCAGCATGATCTGGTAGTCCTCACCCGCCCCGGACCGCTGACCTATTCAGTCGACGGTAATGACATGGCTAGCGGTCTGGAACATGACCTTGCCGAGGCCTTTGCCGAGGAATTAGGTGTAGCCGTGAAGTATGTCGTGGCTCCGCCTGAAGAAATGGCGGCGAAGCTCACCGGTGGTGCCTACCATATTGCGGCTGCCTGGCTTTCACCGCGAGAAGAGCAACTGATTCAAGCGACCTCGCCGATTTTTCAGACACGCGACATTCTGGCCCAGCACGAAGCTTCGCTGCCACTCCGTGAACTGGCTCAACTGCGTGGGAAGACCGTACATGCCATGGCCGGATCACGGCAGGCGATGACATTGCAACGCCTGTCGGCTGGAATTCCTGGCCTTAAAGTGATCGAAGTTGGCCAGGGCGACATCCTCGACCTGCTCGAAATGCTCGGCGATGGCAAGATTGAATTTGTTGCAATGGATGCCAATCTGGAGGATATCGCCAACCAGTTTGTCCCGATGCTGCGCACTTCAATCACATTAAGCGATGAGCAACCCATCGTCTGGTTGCTCGGCCCACGGCCAAACCCCGAACTTGCCGTTCGCGCCAATGCCTTTCTCGAACGCATCCAGCATGACGGAACGCTGCGCCAGTTGGAAGAGCGATATTTCGGTCATGTCCGCCGGCTCAAGCAGGCCGATGTCGTCAAATTTCTTGGCGAAATCGAATCGACGCTGCCCAGGCTGCGCAAATTTTTCCAGGCGGCGGAAAGTGCTACCGGCATCGATTGGCGACTGATTGCCTCGGTGGCCTATCACGAGTCGCATTGGGATGCGAACGCAACCAGCCCGACCAATGTCCGCGGCATCATGATGCTCACTGAAGAAACGGCCGACCGGCTCAAAGTGAGTAATCGGCTTGATCCGGGCGAAAGCATCATGGCCGGAGCGCGCTACCTCAATATCCTCAAAGACCTGCAGGCCGATGAGGTCAAAGAGCCGGACCGAACCTGGCTGGCGCTGGCCGCTTACAACATTGGCCCGGGCCATTTTAATGCAGCCCGTACTATTGCCAAACAGCTCAAGAGCGACCCTGGCGCGTGGTACGAGATGAAACGAATTTTGCCGCTGCTCGCTCAGCCAAAATATTACGAACGCCTGAAATCAGGCCGGGCGCGCGGTGGCGAGGCGGTTATTCTGGTCGAAAACATTCGCAGCTACTTTGACATTCTCGTCCGCTACGAACCGCCCTATCAGCCACTTTCAGCCCGGATGGAAAGAATGGTCGGCGCATTTTCCCCTGACGCGCCAAATTATTTTGAAT
>CAZLPR010000250.1:0-3554 GCA_964561415.1 uncultured Dechloromonas sp.
CGCCACCCAGCGTGTAGCCGCCGATGATCTGCGAAATCTGCATTACCTGTTCCTGATAGACGATGACGCCGTAGGTCGGCGACAGGCAGGCGGTGAGGTCGGGGTGGAAGTAATCGATTTTCTGCTGACCTTTTTTGCGCAGAATGAAGTCGTCGACCATCCCGGAGCCGAGCGGACCGGGGCGATACAGGGCCAGTACCGCGATGATGTCTTCGAAACGGTCGGGCGCCAGTTTTTTCAGCAGCTTCTTCATGCCCTCCGATTCGACCTGGAAGATCGCCGTCGTATTGGCATCCTTCAGAATTTGATACGCGGCCGGATCGGTGAAACCGAGCGACATCAGATCCAGCTTCTGGCCGGTCATCCGGCGGATGTATTCGACCGCCAGCTCGATAATCGTCAAGTTGCGCAGGCCGAGGAAGTCGAACTTGACCAGACCGGCTTTTTCGACATCATCCTTGTCGAATTGCGACACCGGCGAGGCGTCGCTGCCGGTCGCCTTGTAGATCGGGCAAAACTCGGTGATCTTGCCGGGGGCGATCAACACGCCGCCAGCGTGCATGCCGACATTGCGGGTCAGATCTTCCAGTCGACCGGCGAGGTCGAACAGTTCGCGGATGGTTTCGCCGTCATGCTCGTCGGCCATCATCTCCTTGAGCGCCGGCTCCTGTTCCAGCGCCTCGGCCAGCGACACCGGCTTGTTCTGGACGATGGGAATCAGCTTGGAAATGCGGTCGCACATCGAGTAGGGCAGGCCGAAAACGCGGCCGACGTCGCGGATCACCGCCTTCGACGACATCGTGCCGAAAGTGACGATCTGCGATACCGCCTGCGTGCCGTAACGTTGACGGACGTACTCGATGACGCGCCAGCGGTTGTCCTGGCAGAAGTCGACGTCGAAGTCAGGCATCGAGACCCGTTCCGGATTCAGGAAACGTTCAAAAAGCAGGGCGTAGGCGAGCGGATCGAGGTCGGTAATCAACATGCTGTAGGCGACCAGCGAACCGGCGCCGGAACCCCGGCCCGGCCCGACCGGCACGCCGTTGGCCTTGGCCCATTTGATGAAATCGGCAACGATCAGAAAGTAGCCGGGGAAGCCCATCTGGATGATGGTGTTGCACTCGAAAACCAGGCGGTCGTCGTATTCCGGCCGCCGTTTCAGGCGTTCTTCCGGGTCCGGGTAAAGTTGCTCAAGGCGCATTTCCAGCCCGGACTTGGCCTCGGCGACAAGAAAGTCATCGAGCGTCATGCCTGCCGGCGTTGGGAAGTTGGGCAGGAAGTTCTTGCCCAGCGTCAATTCGATATTGCAGCGCTTGGCGATTTCCAGCGAATTTTCCAGCGCTTCCGGCAGATCGGCAAACAACTCGGCCATCTCTGCCTGCGTCTTGAAATACTGCTCCTCGGTGTAGGTTTTCGGCCGGCGGATATCGCCCAGCACGTAACCTTCGGCGATGCAGATGCGGGCTTCGTGGGCGCGAAAATCCTCGTGGTTCATGAACTGGATCGGGTGCGTCGCGACCAGCGGCAGGCCGAGTTCGCCGGCCAGATCGGCGGTCTGTTGAACAATCGCCTCCTGTTGAGGTTGACCGTAGCGTTGCACTTCAAGGTAAAAAGCGCCGGGAAAAATCGCTTCCCAGGCCTTGGCGCGTTCGCTGGCGATGTCGAAATTGCCATTGATCAGCGCTTCGCCGACATCGCCGAGATGTGCGCCGGAAAGCGCCAGCAGGCCGTCGCTGCCGATTTCGCCAAACCACTCGCGACGAATCTCGGCCCGGTCGCGCCGGCCTTCGACCAGATAGGCTTTGCTCAGCAGTTCACACAATTGCTGGTAGCCAGCCCGGTTGCGTGTCAGCAACAACAAGCGATAGGCATCGTCCGGCGACTCCGGATTGCTGATCCAGACGTCCGCCCCGGCAATCGCCTTGACGCCCTTGCCGCGCGTCGCCATGTAGAACTTGACGAGGCCGAAGAGGTTGCCGAGATCGGTCATCGCCAGCGCCGGCATGCCATCGCTGGCAGCGCGCTTGACGGCATCGCCGACGCGGACAATGCCATCGGTGACGGAGTATTCGGAATGGAGGCGGAGGTGGACGTAGCGCGGGGAGTTCATGCCGGCCATTTTACCGCGAGCGGCTAAAACGGCCGGCAGGCGATTACATTTTGCTGCGCCATCGGCTAGATTAGCGCTTTCGAATAAAACCAGTCTGGAGACTTTTCATGAGCATCGAAGAACCCCTCGTCCTCCGCCACGATCGCGCCGATGGCCTGACAACGCTAACGCTGAACCGCCCGGGCCAGTTCAATTCCCTGTCAAAAGCGATGTTGACCGCAGTCAAGGCCGAACTCGATGCGATTGCGGCCAATGAAGCCATCCGCGTCGTGGTCATTGCTGGTGCCGGCAAGGCGTTTTGCGCCGGCCATGACCTCAAGGAAATGCGCGCCAACCATGACAAGGCATTTATGCAGGCGCTGTTCAGGCAGTGTGGCGAATTGATGCTGACGATCACGCAGATGCCGCAACCGGTAATTGCCCGCGTGCATGGCATTGCCACGGCGGCGGGTTGCCAGCTGGTCTCGATGTGCGATCTGGCGGTGGCCGCCGATGTCGCCCGTTTTGCTGTTTCCGGGATCAATGTCGGCCTGTTTTGCTCGACGCCGGCGGTTGGCTTGGCCCGCAACCTCGGCCGCAAGGCGGCGCTGGAAATGCTGCTGACCGGCGAATTCATCGACGCCATGGAAGCCCGCGCCAAAGGTCTGGTCAATCGCGTGGTGCCGGCCGATGCGCTCGATGTCGAAATTGAACAACTGGCGCAATCGATTATCGCCAAGAGCGCCATCGCCGTGCGCACCGGTAAAGGCATGTTCTATCAGCAACTGGAAATGGGTTTGACTGAAGCCTACGATTACGCTGGCGAAGTGATGGCCTGCAACATGATGAGTGACGATGCCGCTGAAGGGATTGACGCCTTCATGCAGAAGCGCCAGCCAGTTTACCCCGGGCGTTAAAGCCAGGCCCGGGCGCTTGCCGGGCTAGGGCTTTAAATAGGGGTTTTCCAGCTGGGCGATCACTTCCTGAAATACTGCCCGGATCTGGTTTTCATCGCACTCCATCAGCAAGGCGTCTTCAAAGGCGTCTTGTGCGATTTGGCGCAGTTCTTCAAGGTTTTCCCGCAGTACCTTGATTTTCTCGGTACAGGCCACAATGCTGCCGTCCGGGCGTTTCCAGATCGTGTTCATCGGGTCTCCCATGCTTTCAGCGAATGATCTGGCTTAACGCGTCGGTCAGCGCCTGGCACTCAGCATCGGTGCCGACGGTGATGCGCAGGAACTGCTCGATGCGCGGCAGTTTGAAGTGGCGGACGATGATGTTTTTTGTGCGTAGCGCTTGCGCCAGTTGCGCCGCATCGTGCTGCGGGTGATGGGCGAAAATGAAATTGGCGGCCGAGGGCAGCACGGTAAAGCCGAGTGCGCTGAGTGCTGCGGTCAACGCTTCGCGGGAGGCAATTACGGCTTGCCTGCTCTGTTCAAAGTATGCGCTGTCTTCCATTGCCGCG
>CAZLPR010000251.1:0-3546 GCA_964561415.1 uncultured Dechloromonas sp.
GATCGAGGGTTCGTCGAGCACATACATGACGCCGGTGAGCCCCGAGCCGATCTGGGAGGCCAGGCGTATCCGCTGAGATTCACCGCCTGAGAGCGTATCGGCCGAGCGGTCGAGCGACAGGTAATCGAGGCCGACGTTGATCAGGAAGGAAATCCGCGCCGTGATTTCCTTCAAAATCTTGTCCGCCACCTGCACCTTGTGGCCGGTCAGTTGCAGGCAGTTGAAGTAATTGCGCGCCTCGCCGAGCGGCAGGCGGCTGATTTCGTGCAGCGTCTTGGCGCCGACCCGGACATGGCGCGCTTCGATGCGGAGCCGCGTGCCGTTGCACTGCGGGCAGCAAATATTGCTGACGTATTTCGACAGCTCCTCGCGCACCGCCGGCGAATCGCTGCCCCGGTAACGCCGCTCCAGATTCGGGATAATCCCCTCAAAAGTATGGCTGCGGTCGAAGCGCGTGCCTTTTTCGTTCAGGTAGCGGAAATTGATTTCCGTATGGCCGGAGCCGTAAAGCAGCAATTGGCGAGACGCTTCCGGAAGCTCGTTGAACGGCGTGTCGACCGAAAAACCGTAATGCTCGGCGAGCGATTCGATGATCTGGAAATAGAACTGGTTTTTTTTGTCCCAACCGCGCACCGCGCCGCCGGCCAGCGACAGCGCCGGGTTGGTGACCACTCGCTTCGGGTCGAAAAACTGGATGACGCCCAGCCCGTCGCATTTCGGGCAGGCACCCATCGGGTTGTTGAAGGAAAACAGCCGCGGCTCCAGTTCCTGCAAGGCGTAGGAACACACAGGGCAGGCGAATTTGGCGGAGAACATATGCTCCTTGCCGCCGTCCATTTCCAGCGCAATCGCCCGCCCTTCGGCATGGCGCAGCGCTGTTTCAAATGACTCGGCCAGGCGCTGGCGCGCAGTGTGGTCACCTCGGTCACGCACTTTCAGGCGGTCGACGACGACATCGACGCTGTGTTTCTGCGTCTTGGCCAGCTTCGGCACTTCGTCGATTTCATAGACGGTGCCATCGACGCGGACGCGGGCAAAGCCCTGGGCGCGCAGCTCGGCAAACAGATCGACCTGCTCGCCCTTGCGATTGGCCACCACCGGGGCGAGGATCATCAGCTTGGTTTCGGCCGGCAGGGCGAGGACGTGATCGACCATCTGCGACACCGTCTGCGCTTCGAGCGGCTGATTGTGTTCCGGGCAATACGGCGTGCCGGCGCGGGCGAAGAGCAGGCGCAGGTAGTCGTGGATTTCGGTGACGGTGCCGACCGTCGAGCGCGGATTATGCGAAGTCGCCTTCTGCTCGATGGAAATCGCCGGCGACAAACCTTCGATCAGATCGACATCCGGCTTCTCCATCAGCTGCAAAAACTGCCGGGCGTAGGCCGAAAGCGATTCGACATAACGGCGTTGCCCCTCGGCGTACAAGGTGTCAAACGCCAGCGAGGATTTGCCCGAGCCGGACAGCCCGGTAATCACGATCAGCTGGTTGCGCGGCAGATCGAGGTTGATATTCTTTAAATTGTGGGTACGCGCGCCACGAATGCGGATGGTTTCCATCGCTATTTTTTCAGGTCGGAGGGGAGGAGGGAACTATACGCAAGCTCGACCGGATTGCTGCGGTCGACGGCAAAAAACGCTTGATTTTTGTGTCGGCGGAGGCGGAGGGCGACGGGGTGGTTTGCGTGCAATTCGGCCACGCTGACGGCCAGCTTCTTTTGTCTCCAGCTGTGATTCTCACCCAGAAACAAGGTGCAGGGTTCCGGCCTGGGCGGCAATGAAGAATGAGCCAGCGCGTCACTAACGAGCGCAGAGGAAAGTGGCAGCCAGCGAGCCATTCAACAGTCATGGGCTGCTTTGCAATTTATTTGTATTTTTTATGATATGTGCCAAATACAGGCCATGATTTTTGGTTTAAAAAATAGCGAAAATTGATCAATGGCAAAGTTGCGAATATGTAGGTTTTGTATAATAAAAGCCACGTAGCATTTTAATTAAAAAAATAATACAAGTATCAAAATAGCATTTGCGACGCAACGACACTCAGGGGGAGTGGGGTCATGGATCGGCTCGCCGGTATTGCAGGGACGCGACGGAGCGGATTGATCTCCAGTGAGTTGAATCGCTCGGAAATCGGCTGGCAGCTTTGCTCGCCGGTATTTTCCCCTTCCTGGGCAGCACCGCGCCACGATGGTGCTCATTCGCGGAGGCTTGTTCCCTTTCTTTTTGCCATATTGCCCCCTCTCTGGGCAATCGCCGAGTATTCGTGCGACCGCAATCTTTGGAAGAAATACCCGGTGCGTTTTCTCGTGGCGCGCCAATCAATGGCTGAACAACGCGAGTCAAAAATAGCGGGTTTTCATTTTTTCAATAAAAAACAAAAAAGGGACATACATGTTTAAGCAAAGCAGTTCTGTTGCGAGGAAACTAATTCTCGTCCTCGCTTCGAGCATTACCGTCGTTCTGGCGATTGCCGCCTTCGGCTTGTCCAGTTTTCTTTCGGACACCCTTGAACACAAGGCGCTTGAATCATTGCAGGCCAATAACCGTATGGTGATCGACATGATCGACACCTATAACCGTTCGCTCGAGCAGACGGTTGAGCGCCTGGATCGCGTTTTTGCTGCCATCTACAATCAGCCGTTTACGCTCGATGCCAATGGCGCGCTACACCATGGCAGCGATTTGATCTCCGCCGAGAATACGGTGATCCCCGATCGTTTTACCGAACAAGCCGATGTTGCGGCAACGGTATTGACCCGCAAGGGCAATGATTTTGAACGCACCTCAACCTCGATCAAGGATGCCAGCGGCAAGCGCGCCGCCGGCGTGCCGCTCGGCACGGATCATCCGGCCGTGGCGCATCTGCTCAAAGGGGAGGCGTTTACTGGCAAAGCCAGGATGCTGGGCCGGGATTTCATGACCCGCTATCTGCCGATCAAGGATCAGGACAATCAGGTCATCGGCGCCTTTTTTGTGGGTCTTGATTTTTCTGATGGCTTGGTCGCGCTGAAAAAGAAGATCCTCGCCATGAAGGTCGGCCAGACTGGCTACGTTTATGCGCTTGATCTGGGCAAGAACAGGGGCGAGTTGACCATCCACCCGGCGATTGAGGGTAAATCTCTGTTGGGCACAAAGGACAGCCGCGGTGTCGAATTCGTTGCCCAGATGATGGAGAAGAAAGATGGGGTTATCCAGTATTGGTGGAAAAACCCCGAAGATAGCGGGGAGCGCGAAAAGGTCGTTGCTTTCAACCAATACCGGGACTGGAACTGGCTGATCGCTTCAGGCAGCTATCTTGATGAATTCAATGCCGAGGGCAAAACCACGGGGCGCGGCCTTTTATTGCTGACCTTGCTGCTTATTCCAATTGTTGTGGTGCTTGTCTGGTGGAGTGCGCGGCGCTGGGTTTCCCGCCCGCTTGAGGCCGCAGTCGAGGTTGCCAAGCGTGTCGCGGAAGGGAATTTTACGAGCCGCATCGAGATTCGCAATAGTGATGAAATCGGTAACCTGATGCATGCCTTTGCCCAGATGCAGATGCATCTGGCC
>CAZLPR010000252.1:0-3527 GCA_964561415.1 uncultured Dechloromonas sp.
AAAAACCCAGCGAGCGCAAGTCGCGCACCAGCACCTCCGGGTCGAAAATCCGCATCACCAGCTTTTCGCCAAACGCCGTCGGCAAGGTTGAAAGGCGCAACTCCACCTCGCGCCCCGCCGGCGTTCGCGTCTTGACCCGGCCATCCTGCGGCCGGCGTTTTTCAATCACATCCATGCGCCCGAGCAGTTTGATGCGGCTGGTCATTGCCGTCATCACTGTCATCGGAATCTGATAGACCTGATGCAGCACGCCATCAATGCGGAAGCGAACAATGCCCATATCCCGGCGCGGTTCGATGTGAATGTCCGAAGCGCGCTGATCGAAGGCGTATTGCCAGAGCCAATCGACAATATGAACAATATGCTGGTCGTTGGCATCAAATTGTTTATTGACCTTGCCCAGTTCAACCAGTTGTTCAAAGCTCGACAAGCCGGCGCTGATCTGCCCCTTGGCCGCGGCTTTTTTGACCGACTTGGCGAGATTGAAAAACTCAACCAGATAACGGCTGATATCTTCCGGATTCGCCATGACTAGGCGAATTTCCTTGCGCAGGATCGGCTTGAGCTCCTCGATCCACTCCCGGATGTAAGGTTCGGCCGTCGCAACCACCACTTCACGCGTGTTCACCGCCACCGGCAAAATGCCAAAACGACCGGCATAGGCGCTGGACATCACTTCGGCCACGCCGGTGAAATCGATCTTGAGCGGATCAATATGCAGATAATCCAGCCCGACTCGCCCGGCCAGCCATTCGGTCAGCACCTCCAGCGTCAGCAAGCGCTCCGGCGCCTTGAGGCTGCGCCATTTCTGATCGGCGACGACAATCAGCGGATGAATTTTGGCGCCATACAGACGCCGTTCAAGCTTCAGCGCCTCGGCGATATCCGGCTCAACCAGCGCATCGACGACCAGCCAGTCGAGCAATTCGGCAATCGTCAGACGGTGTTCATGAACATTTTTTTCAGTCATGCGAAGAAATATAGCATGGCACCGGTAACGCTTTGTAAGCATCCCGCCCCCGGCTTGCACTCGCTTACAACTTGCCGCAAGCCAGCGCTGGAGGGCTTCTAGAATAAAGGCGAGCCAACTAAAAGGAGATACTCATGAAACCCCGTTTGATCATGTTAGCCAGCACGCTGATCGCCGCTCTGTTCTGCCTGCCCGCATTCGCCCAACCTGCTGCAGGCATGGGGGGAGGAATAAGCGGCCCGGAAATGAGCCAGATGAATGCTGGCAGCAAGTCCGGCCAGCGCAGTGGTGACCGACGCAGCCGACGCGACTGCGCGCAATCAGCCAACCCGGAAGCTTGCCAGGCGCATCGGCAAGCCCATGCTCAGGCGCACGCCGCCTGTAAAGAAAAGACTGGCGCCGATCGTCGTCATTGCATGGGCGAACAAATGCAAAAACTGGATTGCGGCAAGACTGCCAGCCCACAAAAGTGCGAAACCCGGAAACAGATTTATCAGGCGTGCAAAGACCAGACCGGGCCAGCTTTGCGTCAGTGTATTCGGCAAAAAATGCCTGCGACAGAGCGCAGCAAGGCCGGCCAGCCGCAGCGGGACGAATTGCATCGCCAGGCACGCGCAGCCTGCAAGGACAAGTTTGGTCCTGAACACAAGGCTTGCCTGCGCGAACAGTTCAACGTGAAATAAGCGTTACGTTTTTTGCCCTTTTCGCCGGTTGACCGCAGCAACCGGCGCTTTTATTTGGGCAAGCTTTGGCGCAAGGGGTCGAGTAGCGATGACAAGCCGTTGTGATCGAGTTCCTGCATCAAAGCGAGCAAACGGCCAATTTCGCCATCAGGAAAGCCTTCGCGGGCAAACCAGTTCAGGTAATTCCCCGGCAGGTCGGCAATCAGACGGCCTTTGTATTTACCGTAAGGCATGGTGCGTTTGAGCAGCAATAACAGGTCTTCAGGATGCATCGCGACATTGTGCCAAAGCCGGACGGCTCGGCCAACAAAAAAGCCCGGCGAACCGGGCTTGTTTTCGCACCACGGGCCAGGCCTGGGTTAGAAAGCGTAGCGCCCGCTGACGCCAAGCAGCCAGTTACGCCCCGGGGCGGCTTCGTAATAACGGCCATTGCCATCGCCGACAATGACCGAGCCGACGTATTGGCGATCGAGCACATTGTCCAGACGGAGGAAGCTGCGTACTTTAAGCGCACCATATTGGCGGTCGACACCAAAGCGCAGATTAGCCACGGCATAGCCCGGCGCGGTCTGCTTGGCATTGGTATCTTCGACATAAACCTTGCTCCGGGCAATGCCTTCAACCGCAGCATGGAAGCCGCTGGCCGGATGTTTCCAGACCAGTTCGCCGAACAAGGTCTGGGCGGCGACGCCCGGCAGCTTGTTGTCTGCCGCAACGGTAATCGGCGCGGGCGGGAAGCCGGAATTGAAAGTAAACGCTTCGTCATAGCGGGCATCAATCGCCGTGTAAGCGATCCGGCTGGTGAAATTATTCACCCAGCGGCTGTCGAACGAAGCCTCCAGACCGCGCCGCGTGGTTTTGGCCGCATTCTGATAGGCGGTACGCCCGCCTGAGGCAGAAAGAACCACAATTTCATTGTCCGTCTTGATCTGGAAAAGCGCCAGGTCAAGGCGGCTGTCATTACCGACGAAGGCTTTGAGGCCGGCTTCATAATGCTTGCTGGTCGTCGGTTTGAGGTCGTAGCTAAAGGTGCCGCCGGTACCGGAATAGGATAGTTCGCCCAACGTCGGCGTTTCGAAGCCCCGCCCGGCGCTGACATAGAGATTGACGGCGGACGTTAAGCGATAGAGTGCAGCAAGGGTCGGCGTCGTTTTCTCATAGCTGACATTGCCGCTGTCATCACCGTTGGTGCCGACAATATAGTTGTCGTCAACGTTGAATTTGATGCGACTGTGCCGCAGGCCACCCGAAAAGCCCCAACGTTCGCCTTGCCATTCGGCCTGGGCGAACTGATCGAAGCTGGTCACGCGGTCTTCTTCACTGCGCCGCAAATTACCCTGAACACCGAGTGTCGTGCCGATGAAATTTTCATAACCGCGGCGGTCGTCGGTCGATTGCTCATATTCGACACCGACCGTTGTCGTCAGCTTGCCGCCGGCCACCTGGTAGCGCCCGGTCCAGTTACTGGCAATGCCGGAGTAGTCGCGGTCAAAGTCGATAATGCCGCCCGCATGCTTGGCATTAGCCTGCGGAGCGGTCGGAATCGACTGGAATTGAGTGACCGAACGTTGCCCGGCGTAAGCAGCAATCTGGATGCTATTGTCACCAAAGCGGCGCTCGTAAGTGAGCCCCCCCTGCATCTGATCAATGGTCTTGCGGGTGTTGAAGTTAAGGGCCGGGCTTTCGACGCCGCTCGGGTTGGTTTTGAATGCATCCCAGGTCAGCCCCTGCGGATCATCCGCTTTCTGCGAAAAACCGTTGGCGACAAAGACCAGGCGGCTGTCGCTGTCCGGGGCGTAGGTCAGCTTGGCAAAGGTCTGGTCGCGCTCGACGGCACTGGGGTCGCGGTAGCCGTCGCTGGCAAAACGCGAGGC
>CAZLPR010000253.1:0-3274 GCA_964561415.1 uncultured Dechloromonas sp.
AAACCCCCCGCCGGTTTGCGCCGGCGGGGGTTGGGGAAATCTGCTTTTCTGAGCTTTACCTGATCCGCGACGGCGCGTGCGTAACGACGTTGACGACGACACATACGACGACCGGCAGCACTGCACGAGGAGCAGTGTTGGCGCGGAGGAGGCAGGTAGCAATCATGCGGATTTCGGTTCTTTGGATTTCAGAAGAGGCCAAACTATCGCCGACCCAACCCGGAATATCAAGCCCTTTGTCATCATGGTTATTCAACTGTTGCAACAGTTGGGGGCGGACTCGACTCAAACATGTTTGTATATCGAGTCTGACCAAATTTTCACTGGCTGGCATACCAATTGCATGGCTCCGATGCATTTGACAAATGGGGACATACAATGATCGTTCAATCCACTTCTGCCCTTTTCTCCGCTGCCGGAATCGCGCGTTCACTATCGCCACGGCAAACCCCAGCCACATCGCCGGCAAATACTGCCGACACGGTCAGCATTTCCAAAGCGGCGAGAGAGGCGCTTGCCACCTCATCTTCTTCCTCCACTACGAACAACGATGAATCGGTTGAAGCAAGGCTTGCCGAGATCAGGGCCAGAGGCCCGGTGAACAGAAGTCAGGAAGACCAAGATTTTCTGTTCGCAAACGATAAAAGGCTTGCTGAAATCACTGCGCAGGGCAAGCCTCCCGAAAAGCTAACTGCCGATGAACTGGACTACTTGCAAAAAGCTAGCGGTCTCGTCAATACCTTTGCACATCTCAGTTCAGCGGAAAAGGCGCTGTATGATAAAGCCGTCGCCAGCGGCAACACCGCAGCAGCTGAAGGTATCGCCCAGATCGCGCTCATTCGACAGGGAGGGGAAATGGCAGGTGGCGCCAACGGAACGACCTATAACTCGCGCACCACCGAGATAACGGCTGCCAACATCGAGAAATATTTCAGCCACAGCATCGTTGATCCCACAGGTAACGCCGCGTCCAAGTTCCAGGCGTTGATCCAGTTCTTGCAAAATAATCCGGTGGCTTGACGCACTGCCTTTGTGTATCGACATTCATGAAGCACTCGAATCGTTTCTTTCCACCACCAATGCGAAATTGCCAGGTGCGGCCTAACCCATCGATATTGTGTCGGCGAGGGGGCTGAGCATGAAAGATCAGGCTTGGTTTGCTGCGGTCAACCGAAAAAATGGCTCAAATTTCAGGTCGACCGTAACGGCCTGGCATTTGCTGGCGCGGGGCGTGGAAATATCGGCAGCGATGTCGATTTCTTGTTGATCGGCACATCGGGATGGTGATGTGGTCAAGGCGTTGTACCCGGCGTAGCAAACCCGGCAACGGGAAATCATCCCCGTCATTTACCGTTTTTTCCGTCTTTGGTCTAAGCGGTGGCGGGTTCGGCGCCGAAAAAGTGGGAACCATTAACGCCAGCAAGGTCTAAGCAAGCGGTAGGGAAGAAAGTAAATTTTCTGCCAGAGCAGACCGGCAGAAGGTGTTTGTGCTTAAGGAGGGTGATTCCATGAAGACGAACCAGAAGCTTGAACGCCGCAAGGGAACGCCGAGGGCTTGGGTCGCCCGCAATACGCGCTTGCCGCTGATCATCGCATCCATTGCCTGCTCGCTGGCCCATGCCGACCCAGGAGAGCCGCTCCCCCCCAAAGCGCAGCATCTGAACAGCAAAAAAATGGGTCTCAGCCTCGAGGTTCAGGAGGGTGGATGGGGCAGCGCGCAAAAGGAAGCGATTGAAACTGTGCTTTATTCAGTGGCCGACGAGTTGCTGTCGCGGCTGCCGAAAAAATTGGCAGCTCCCATTGTGGTCAGTCATACCGATAACGGCCCGGTCGCCCTGTATGAGCGCGGGCCGGCCGGCGAATACCGGGTTCAACTGCACGCCAGCGGAGAAAACTGGCATCTGTACGTCTATGAGTTCGCCCACGAGTTCTGCCACATCCTCTCGAACTACGAGGCAAATGTCGGCCCCGACACCACCAAATATAATCAGTGGTTCGAAGAAACGCTGTGCGAGACGGCGTCCCTCTTTACCCTGAAAAATCTGGCGGCGACCTGGGAGGTTTCACCGCCAGCGCCGCAATGGTCGGAGCAGGCGAGGAAGCTACGCCGATTCTTCGACCACCTGGTCGCCGAAGGGCATCGTCAGCTTCCCCCGCACACGCCATTGGGCGCCTGGCTCCAGGAAAACGAGGAGGGTCTGCGTCACGACCCCTATCTGAGAAATAAAAATGAAGTGTTGGCCAACTTGCTGCTGCCGCTTTTCCAGGAAAATCCGCAAAACTGGGCGGCGCTGAACTACCTTAATCTCGATCCTTCGGATGCCCGCAACAGCCTTGGTGAATATCTTGGCCACTGGTATGAGAATGCCCCGTTTGAGCACAAGGAATTTATCGGCGGTGTTCTTGCTCTGCTTTTGCTTGAGGATATTGTGCCGAAAACCGCGGCGAGCACCGGGAAGCCGGTCGTTGTCGCTACCCTGGCCCACGTCGAAGGGCGTTAATTGGGCACGGTAGCCGGATTGAATAAATTCCAGAACTTATTGCATGACACCAAGTCAAAATCGTTACCGCATTAAGGAAAATGAGATGCGATTCCCCGCCATCGGGGAGATGAAAAAAGGAAGCGCGAGGATGGTTTTTGCGGCTTCCAGGTGAATGGTTGGCGTTCACTTCAGAACTGGAAATAAATGTAGTTGCTGACCGCTGATATTGAGTGAGAGTCCAACCAGAGAATATGAGTGAATCAATAGCAGGAGAACTATCATGAAATCCAATTCCCTACTCAAATCTGGTCTTGGTTTGCTGCTGGTTGCAGGCGCACTGGCACCTCTCGCCTCACTTGGCGGGACGCCGACAGTCTCGTATGGCGAAGGTGATCTGTTTGACAATCTCAGGCAGATGCAGCAATCCTCATCAAGCATGACGACTGTCGCGCGTGGCGCACAGGGGCCGATACGGACCGACAGCATCGATGAAACGCTGTCCTACGGTGAAGGTGACCTGTTTGACAACCTGCGGAAAATCCAGGCCACAAATAGCATGGCATCTGCCAGGACGTACGGTGCACAAGGTCCGATGCGGACGGAGGGCACTGAAAACGAATTTTCCGACCGCGAAGGCGCCCTTTACGACAATCTGCGGAAACTCCAGTCGATGCAATAGTTGCCATGTTTCAACAACATCTTGCGGTATGGGATTTGCCGTAAGAGTGGGTGTTGAAGCATTAATGGAAAAGGCCAGGCCATTGGGTTTGGCCTTTTTTTGTGCGCCCAGC
>CAZLPR010000253.1:3290-3526 GCA_964561415.1 uncultured Dechloromonas sp.
TCCTGCGCAAGCAAGCCCTGCCATAAGTTGATCGCGGCGAATGGCGTGTCGCGCAACTGCCCGGGTCGACGAGCGTGGCGGCCATGCCGGACTTCCGGGTTGAAGCCACTCGGTTGCGGCAGTTCCGGCAGCTCTTTCTCGCTATCCTTAAACGCCGAATTTAGTGCGCGGGTTGAAGGATTTGAACTGCACAGCCATGTTCCGGTAGGCGGCCTGAATTGCGTCATTTTCCGCCG
>CAZLPR010000254.1:0-3518 GCA_964561415.1 uncultured Dechloromonas sp.
CTTGGTACTTCTCATCACACCCACCAAAATCTACATAGCTGATCGCGCGTTCAAATAAAAAACCTAGTGTTTTTTCTCTAAGATCGCGTGAAGGTGTTTCATCAGGAAGCTGTAAAATTTTTTCTAATGATGCTTTTTGTCTGTCCCAAACGGCAACTTCTTTTAACCCAGCAACCCATCTATTGATTCAAGGGGAGCTTTTGAAGGCAATTTAGCGCTCACATTTTTTTTGTGGGGTTTTTATTTCTGCCAAGGAGGTCACCTCCTCCGACGCTTGGTCAATGCGCCGCAGCGCGCCATCCAGGATGCGTACAGGTCATCTGATGGGGCCGGAAAGTGCCGACCTGTGGTCGCGCCGCGTCCTGCATTCCGGTTATTTGCAGTTGTTATGCAGTTTCCATTTGTCGGCGTGGCCCATGGCCACTGCCCAATCCGGGGGCGTGCACTCAACGCCGACCGGGGCTGTGGTTGCTTCGTTTTTCCGCAACGCGGTATCACCGACCTCGCCGAGCAGACTGCGGCCAATAAATACCATGGCGACGAGAAACAGCAGCGTTACCGCAAGCTGCGCTGGGCTAATCGGTAAGGTGGTTCGCACTTCGCAAACGCCGCCTGGGCATAGCCGAGCTTGGCGTCGGCTAATGAGATTGTAAATTTTGCAGCCGATGCAAATACCAAAGGCGGTCTCAAAAAACATTAGGAGAAGGCAGGTCGAACAAATAATCAGATTGATCGGCCCAATGACCCGGTTGATGACAATCAGGAAGAGCATGGCCATGGCGAGAGTCCAGCCAATTGCCCAGGCAAAGCGCTTCTGCGGTGCGCCGACATATTCAGGTTGCTGATTGCGCACCATGAAACGGCCAATGACCATACTTGGCGCGTATTTCGGATTAATGAAAAGCCGGACGCTAAAGTCGATCAGGAAGGCGACAACAAAGACTCGGGTGAATCGAAAATCACCGACTAGCCAGGCATTCATGAAGGCAATCAGCGCCAGGAAGAAGAGGATGCCAGCACTGGCGCGAATCTCCCGCTCGTTGAGAACGGGCATGTCGTAACCGTCGATATGTTCGCCAAAGGCGATCAGTTTGTTCATATCAGTCTTTGGCCTCGATCAGTGTTTGGGAAAAGGGGGGAACTCGAGCTTTTGGGAGTGGCTATTTAGTCAATCTGTCGATTTGTCTATCTGGCGGGAGCCATAGCAGTGCCCGTAGTCCGCCACCGCCAAGATTTTCCAGCGTTACTTTTCCGCCATGCCCGCGGGCAATTTGCCGGACGATGGCCAAACCCAGGCCAACGCCGCCCGTTTCACGGCTGCGCGATGATTCCAGGCGGTAGAAGGGCTCAAAAACGCGTTCCAGCTCTGCCGCGGGCAGGCCGGGGCCGTCGTCATGGACGGCAATTTGAATGCCTGCAGCATCTTCGGCGGCGGCGATGCTGACCTGGCCGCCATACTTCAGGCCGTTGTCGATGAGATTGCCGATGGCGCGGCGCAAGGCTTGCGGTCGACCGGAAATGCGCAGCGATTCTTGCGTTTGCAGAGCGATGGTTTGGCCGATGTCGGCGTAATCATCGACCATGCTTTCAAGCAATGCGGTGAGGTCGAGCGGCTGCAGCGGTTCATCGACCGCCTTGCCGTGCAGGAAGTCGAGGGCGCTGTCGAGCATGCTTTGCATTTCGTCGAGATCGCGGACAAAGCGCTCGCGCAGATTGGCGTCGTCGAGCATTTCGCTGCGCAGGCGCAGACGGGTGACCGGGGTTTTGAGGTCGTGCGAGACGGCGGCCAGGAAGCGTTCGCGCTCTTCAATGCCGCCGCGAATTTGTTGTTGCATGGCGTTGAAGGCTTGCGCTGCAGTGCGCACTTCGAGTGGGCCGTCTTCGGGCAGGGGCGGGCGCTTGAGGTCATTGCCGAGGGTGCGGGCTGCTTCAGCCAGGTCGGTGAGCGGGCGCACGGTCATGCCGACGATGAGCCAGACGAGGAGAAAGACCATGGTCAGCATGAGGCCAAGGGTCATGAAGTGATGCACGGGCAGCGCCAGGATTTCTGGTGGCGCCGTGCCCCGAACGCGCAGCCAGTCGCCGGATTTGAGTTGCATGTACAAGTCGAAGCTGAAATGGCCCGGGCTGGGCACGGTCAGCGGCTGCAGGTTGATCTGCTGGCGCAGCGCCGCCCGCATCCTGGGTAGGAATTCAGGGTCGGTGAGATTGCTCGCGGGTGCTGTCGGGGCGAAGGGTTCAATGCTTAATTGCTGGCGTGGGGAGCTGAGCAACCGGGCGAGCTTGGAACGCTCGGCATTGGGCTGATCGATGGCGCGATAGACCGCCGCGATGCGCTGGGTAAATTCGGTATTGATCGTCGCGCGCAGCATTTTTTGCCGCTCGGTTATGTGCATTGCCGCACCGATTAACTGGGTGACGGTCAAACCGCCGGCCAGCAAGAGGACGAGTCGGCCAAACAGGGAGCGCGGCAGCAGGGTCACGCGGCGCTTTCCACCGGGGCGGCGAGTACGTAACCTTCGCCCCGCACGGTCTTGATCAGGGTTGGTTCGCGGCTGTCGTCACGCAGGCGTTTGCGTAGCCTGCCGACTAGCACATCGATGCTGCGATCGAACGGAATGGCCTCGCGTCCGTTCGCCAGTTCGAGCAATTGTTCGCGTCCCAGCACGCGCTGCGGGTGATCGAGAAAGACGCGCAGCAGGCGATATTCCGCGCCGGAGAGCGGGACGACCAGGCCGTCTGCCGCGGTGACGGTGCGGGTCGCGACATCGAGCGTCCAGCCGGCGCAGCGCAGGGTATGCACCTTGTCGCTTGCCATGTTGGGCGGCAGCGCCTGGGCGCGGCGGATGACGCTCTTGATGCGGGCGGGTTGAAGGGCTTGGCGAGGTAGTCGTCGGCGCCCATTTCAAGGCCGATGATGCGATCAACTTCATCGCCGCGCGCCGTCAGCATGAGCACGGGCAGATTGGTCTTGCGGCGCAATTCGCGGCACAGCGTCAAGCCGTCTTCACCCGGCAGCATCAGGTCGAGAATGACCAGATCAATGCGGTTGGCTTCCAGGACGCGGCGCATGGCTTTGCCGTCGCCTACCGCGCTGACGCGGTAGTCCGCCTGCTCCAGATAGTCGGTCAGCAGATTGCGGATTTCCTTGTCGTCGTCGACGATGAGCAGATGTTCTCGATGGGCGGTCATGGCGCATAGCCTACCTGAAGAGATTTGCAAAGGCGAAATCACGAAATCTCCCGTCCTTCACCGGCTTCTTCTTCGGTGCGTCCATCGCGGATGTGATAAATGCGTTTGAAGGTCGGGATGATTTTTTCGTCATGGGTGACGACGATGATCGCGGCGCCGTAGCGTTGCGCCATCTGGTTGAGGAGGCGCATGACGGCGAGGGCGCGGGTCGAATCGAGCGGTGCGGTCGGCTCGTCGGCGAGAATCACCGGCGGCTGGTTGACCAGCGAACGGGCAATCGCCACCCGCTGCTGTTCGCCGCCGGAGAGCATGTTGACCTGGACGCC
>CAZLPR010000255.1:0-3503 GCA_964561415.1 uncultured Dechloromonas sp.
AACGGCCTTGCGGCGCTGGGCCGGCGTGGTTTGCCACAGTTCTTCCAGGTTGTAGTACTCGCGCACGCTCGGCTGCATGACATGAACGACGACGTCGCCGAGATCGACGAGCACCCATTCGCCGGTGTCTTCGCCTTCGATCGAGATGACTTCGCCACCCGCTTCGCGCACCTTCTCGCTAACGTTGCGGGCGAGAGCCCGGGTTTGCCGGTTGGAGTCGCCGGAGGCGATGACGACGCAATCAAACATCGAGGAAACCTTGACGGTGTTGATCACTTGAATGTCTTTGCCTTTGATATCTTCAAGGGCGGAAACGACTATTTTTTGCAGCTTACGAATTTCCATCAGGAGTTACAGCCTATTTCTATAGAGTTGGTGGCGCTGAATATAGTCGAGAACGCTATCCGGCAGCAAATAGCGCGCCGATAGCCCGTTCGCCAATAGCTTGCGGATTTGGGTCGCCGAAATCGCCAGTTGGGTCATGGCAAAGCTGACGATAGCCCCAGCTGGAGTGTCTTTCAGACAGCGCGCATCGCTTCGCAGACGGGTGCCGAATTGACTGGCCAAGGGTGCAGGCAGGCTTGAAATTTCAATGGGAAAACCGGGCCGGTGCGAGACGGCAATGTGCGCCAGGGCAAAAATATCCTGCCAGCGGTGCCAGGTGGAGAGTCCGGCAAAGGCATCGGCGCCGACCAGCAGGACCAGCGATTGCTCGGCACCGAGTTCGTCCCGCAGGCGTTCCAGCGTATTGACGGTGTAACTTGGCGCCGCCGCTTCGACCTCGCTGGCATCGACGAAAAATCGGGCATTTTCGGCAGTTGACCGCAGCACCATCTCTAGCCGCTGTTTTCCCGTCACTTCAGGCTGGCCGCGATGCGGCGGCTGGCCGGCAGGAATCCAGCGCACGCCAGCCAGGCCAAGATGAGCGATGGCTTCTTCGGCCAGGCGCAAATGGCCAAAATGGATGGGATCGAACGTCCCGCCGAAGAGGCCGAGCGGTTCAGGCAATTTCGGAAATGCCGAAAATGTCGCGATAGCTGGCGTAGAAACTGGCAAAGACGACCGGCGCGACGATCAGGCCCATCAGCGCCATGACGATGACCGAGACAAACCCCTGGGCAGCGGGAAACAAAACCAGGAGCAGGCCGAGCAAAAGACCGGGAATGATGCCGGCGAGAAAAAGCAGGCCGATGCCGAAAACCAGGAAGGGCCGCCAGTTAACCCAGCAGGCGATAAAGCTGAAAAACAACGCCCGGCCGAGGCTCAGGCGATGCCAGGCAGCGAGCACCGGGGCAAACCAGTAAGCCATGATCAGCGGCACCAGCAGGACGATCACGAATAGTGCCGGCAGCACAAAATCGGTATCCTCCAGCGCTGCCCGCTCGGCCTTGGTGTCGGCCAGCATGTAGCGGAACAGATCGCCGCCATCGAGCAGCGCCGACAAGCCGAGAATGGCCAGGGTGCAGAACAGGTAGAGGCCGCCCAGCGCAAGCAGGGTTTTGGTGTTTTCCTTCAGGCCGCCATAGAGCGTTTGCAGCCCGACCGGCTGACCGCGCTCGAGATTGCGCGCCGCTTGCATCAGGCCGACGGAAAGACCGGGGATGAGCAGCGAAGCAGCCAGGGCGCCGACCACGGGCAGAATATTGATGAAAATGACGGTGAACCAGTAGCTGATCACCAGCATTGAAAGGACCGGCGGATTGCGCTTGAAAATGGCGTATCCGGAAAGTAACCATTGCCCGCCGGCGGTGGCCGGTAGTGTTTGTGCTCGCATCAGACGCCTACAAAAATGTCGCGGTAAGAGGCGTAGACGGCACCGGAGAAGACCGGCAGCAGCAGTAACAAGCCCAAACCGAGCGGTAGCATGGCGAAGAACAGCGCCACGACCAGAAAAATTCCGAAAATCGCCATCGCCAACCAGTTTTTCGCCCCCGCCGCGAAGCTCGCCCGCATGGCGTCAGCCGGCTTCATGTTGTGAAAGAAAACGAGCATCGGGGCAAACCAGGTGGCCATGATGACGGGGACGGAAAGCACCATGACGATCAGGCCGGCCAGCATGACGCCGCCGAGCGCAACGCCGAAGCCGCCGACCCGGCCGGTGACAACGCCGCCAAGCACACCGCCGCTGACGAGCAGAAACGCAATGAAGGCAATGCCGAACGTACCGGCGGCAAAAAGAACGCCGATCATCACCAGTTGGCCGGCGTTATGTCGAAAACCAACAAACAGATCGGCGATTTCCGGCTGTTTTTCCTCAGACAAGCGCCGACAGATTTGCACCATGCCGGCGCCAAAGAGCGGCACCAGCAAGTGCGCGGCAACCTGACCGAAAAACGGCACGATGGAAATCGCCATCATGATTACGAGGAGCAGCACCGTGGAGCCGATCCAGACGCCGGGGTTGGCGAGAAACATCGCCCAGCCCTGGTGCAGCCAGTCGAAACAGGCGCCGGGCTCGACTTCGCGGCTTTCACCCGTGAAGGGGGCCGGGGTCATGGGAAATACGGTAATTTCGTTCATCCGCGGATGCTAACGGGGCAAGAGCTCATGAGCAAGGCGCAAACGCTGCAACAACAGGCGAAAATCTTCGGGGTCTTTGATCGTCACCACTTCGCCGCCGCGCGGCCGATGCCGCACCTCCAGCCGGAGCAACCAGAAACGCAGCGCCGCTGCCCTTCGCATGGCCGGCCAAGCCGCCAATTCGGCAGCGGTCGCTCAGCCGGCGCTGGCTCTGGTAGCCGGCCAGCACCTCAGCCAGCATTGCTGCGTCCGAACACCAGTCATTGGCAACCACGGCCAGATCGAACAACAAGCAGTCTTCACCGGCAAAGTAAAAATCGAGCACGCCGGACAGTTGACCGGCGCCATCCCACAATACGTTGTCGCGAAAGAGATCGGCGTGAATGATCCCGCGCGGCAAAGCGGCGAAATCCTGCGCCGCCTGAAAAGCCAGCTCGTCGGCGAGCAATTCGCGCTCATCCGATGCCAACAAAGGCAATAAAGCCTGGCCGGCGGCCTGACGCCAAACGGCGCCGCAAGGGTTAGGCAAGGGATTAAGCATCTCGGCACCGGCCCGATGCAGACGCGCCAGCATTGCCCCGAGCGCCCGGCAATGCTCGGCATTCGGCGCTTCCAAAGCCACCCCCGGCAAGCAGGAAAGTAGCGCCGCGGGTTTGCCGGCGAGCCAGCGCCAGCGCCGTCCTTGCGGATCAGCCAGCGGCTGCGGACAGGGAATGCCGCGACCGGCCAGGTGATCCTGTAAGGCCAGATAGAAATCGAGGGCGGATGTTTCGATGCCCTCGAAGAGGGTCAGGACAAAACGCCCTTGGGCAGTCGTCACAAAATAGTTGGAGTTCTGCATGCCGGCGGCAATGCCGGCATGGCTGATCAACTCACCCAGCCCAAGCGGCTGCAGCCAGGCGGCGAGTGCATCACGCCCGACAGCGGTATAAACGGACAAGATTTACCAGCTATGCAGAATCCACATCGGCGGCTTGACCGCC
>CAZLPR010000256.1:0-3500 GCA_964561415.1 uncultured Dechloromonas sp.
TGCTCTCGCGTGTGGTGAACGGCCTGGATTAGTGCCGTCCCACGCGCCGAGGCCGCCAGTGGCGCGACCTGTGATGGGCGAGGTGGTCCGGTTTCTCGAATAGCTTGATCAGGATCCCGCCGGCGAGAAAGCCGCCCATATTGGCAACGCTGGTTGACGTGCCGGAGAGCAAGGGCGGATTGACCTCCTTGGCGCAGGCCCAGGTCAGGCTGAAGCCCGCCGTCGCCAGGCCGAGCAAGGCAAATAAAGAGAAGGAGGCCCACTGCGGCATGGTGACGCAGGACAACCAGATCAGCCAGATGGCGGCAAACAGATGGGTGCAGCCAATCATCACCGGCTTGCGCCGGCCGAGACGATCGGAAATGCTGCCGATGAAGAAGCAGCCCACGGCGAAACCGCCGAACCAGAGCGACAAATGCGCCGCGGCGAGGGCGCGCGTCATGCCATGCACCTGCATCAGATAAGGCACGGTCCACAATCCGGCGAAGGTAAAAAAGGCGCCGCTGGTGCCGGTATTGACCAGCACCGCCGGCCAGGTCGAACGATTGCGCAAGACGGCAAGCAGGCTGCCGAGGACGACGGTGCGATCAAATTTTGGCGCCCGGCTTTCCGGCTCGCCGATGACGCCGGGCCGATCCCGCACAATGATCCAGCAGAGTACGGCGAGCAGCATGGAGAGGGCGCCGACGCCGATAAACACGCCGCGCCAGCCACTTGCCTGAGCCAACGCCGAGAGCGGCGCGCCGGCGAGAATCGAACCGAAATTGCCCACCAGCATGCAGACGCCGACCAAGGTCGCAAAACGCTCTTCTTCAAACCAGACGGCGATCAATTTGAGCATGGCGATGAAAGTCACCGAAACGCCGAGGCCGATCATCGTCCGCCCGAACAAGGCGACATCGAGCGTCGGCGCAAAGCCAAAGAGCATGCTGCCGATACCGCCAACCAGACCGCCGAGAGCCAGAATCCGCCGCGGCCCGAGGGTGTCGACGAGAATCCCGGTCGGCACCTGCATCACGGTGTAAACGTAAAAATAAGTGGCGGCGAGAATCCCCAGCGAGGCGGCGGACGCCTCGAATGCCGAGGCCAGATCCTGAGCAATGCCGGCCGGGGCAAAGCGCTGAAAAAACGACAGGACATAGGAGATCGCAACAACGCCGAGGATCAGCCAGCGTCGACGTTTCTGTTCCGGGCTCAATGCATTCATGGCGCTCTCTGAGGAGTTTTATATTTTTTGAAGAGGGATTAAAACGGCTCGGTCAGGCTGCTCGGCAGCCCGATCAAACAATACCGCATACATTGGCGCGCCCTTTCTCGGCCGCGCTATCCGGCAAAACGGCTTATTTAAAAGCCAATACCCATTTGGCCAAAGTCAGCGCTTCGGCCTCGGTTACGTTATTCGGCGGCATCGGCACGTTACCCCATTCGCCTTTGCTGCCGGCCTTGATCTTGGCGGCAATCGCCACATCGGCGCCTTGGTCGGCAGCCCGCTTGGCGACGATATCCTTGTAGGCCGGGCCGACAATTTTTTTATCTGCCGCATGGCAGGTCAGGCAGTTTTTAGCTTTGGCTAATTCTTCAGAAGCGATAGCGCCACCCGTTAACAGGCTGCAGGCAGCAAAGGCTGCGACGATTTTTTTCATTGATTTCTCCTGGTAATAAGAGGCTGGATGCCCCACTGACAAATAAAACTTCAAAAATAACGCGGATGTCCGGCTCAGTTCGCCATATCGATAAGCAAGGTTTCGATCTCCATTCGTCCGACTGAGTTGGCCATCGCGATCAACATGAAGCCGGGTTTGAGCAAAAACTCCCGATCCGGATTAAACCGCCAGCCACCGTTCCGCTCACGCACGGCAAGCAGCACATAATTAGCGCTGCGCAAGTCGAGCGACCCCAGCGCCTTGGGGATAAATCCCGCCGGCACCGGCACCTCCTCAACACGCAGGTTGTGTTCCGACTTGAGCATTTCGTCGAGAAAAGAAACGACATGCGGCCGGATCATCGCCGAGGCGATCCGCATGCCGCCGGTAAAGTCGGGAGAAACAATGGCATCGGCACCCGCCTTGCGCATTTTTTCCATATTGCGCGTCTCCTGACAACGGGCGACGACACGCACTTCGGCTTTTAATTGACGAGCCGTAATGACGATCATCAAATTGCGGGAGTCATCGCCGGTGACGGAAAAAACGCCTTTCGAATTCGCCAGGTCAGCCGCCAGCAAAACATCGTCATCGCTGGCATCGCCATGCAGATAAAGGAAGCCGGGGTTCTTTTCCTTGTATTCCTCAAGGCGGGAAAGGTCTTCGTCAATGGCTACGAAGTGCCGGTTGGTCGCAGCCAGTTCGTGCGCGATGTTGCGCCCGACCCGGCCGAAGCCGCAGATGATGTAATGATTTTTGAGCTTCTTGATCGCTTTTTCCACGCGTTTTCTCCGCAAAGTTCCATTGAGGTCAGTTTCGAGTAGCGCGACGGTCACTACCGAAAAAAGCAGCGACAAATTGCCGGCACCAAGAATACCGATAACGACAGTGAGAATCCGGGCAGGCTGGTTACTCGACATATCAATAATTTCACCAAAGCCTATCGTCGCCACGGTAATAAACGTCATGTAGAAACAGTCAAACCACGAATACTTACCCTCCGTCAGCACCATATAGCCGACAGTGCCGAACAGATGGACCACCATCAACATGCCGCAGGCAACGTAGACCAGGCGCACGACATAGCCGGTCTGTGAAGGCGTAATGACAGACATCGGATCCCGCCTATTCAGAAATGGGCACAGACTGGGTCATAAAGATAATCGCCTTGCCGCTATCCATATTGGCGTGCAGCGCCTCGACGAGCGGCGGGCTGATCGGCTGCTCGGCGTCCCATTTGATAATGAAATTAGCCCCGGAGCCGCCCGATGCATCGTTCAATTCGACGAACAATTCAAGCGTTCCCAGCGGCGGCAAAACCAGCGGCGCCGGCACCCGCTCGCTCAGCGCTTTGCCATTCGTGTCGAAGTAGCGAGCAGAAATGATACGCAACGGCCGCCGGATATCGGTATTGCGAATACTGACCAGCGCCGAAAGCAATACGGACGAAGCTTTGCCGCTCCGCCCCAGGTTGCCGTACAGCATATGCGAATAAATCGGCAGGTAGAGCGTCTGGGCTTTGACCTGCGGCTTGGCTTCTTCCGCGAATGCTGCGGTCGACGCCCAACAAATAGCAAAAATCAATGCGCCAAACAGGCGCTGACTCAGCTTCCGATCCCGCATTTTTTACCCCTTTTATAGTGTCGACCGCATCTTCAGCGCTTTTGCCGATCTCCGGTGATTTTGCCACAGCGATGACAGAATCCAGCAAAAATGGCTGACGTACTTTCAATCTGCGCCAGAGAACAAGCAGACGCGATACCATCGCCCAAAACTTGCACCAGCACGGGGGCAACATGCAAATGTCTTTCAAGAAAATGTACCCGACCGGCGACCTCTGGGGCGGCCTCGCCGCCA
>CAZLPR010000257.1:0-3493 GCA_964561415.1 uncultured Dechloromonas sp.
GCGCGGCATTGCGCTGGGTGGCCGGGCTTTCCCACATTTGACGGTTCATCGCCGGCGCCAGCAGCAGTGGGCAATCACGCGCCAGCACCATCGTCGTCAGCAAATCATCGGCCAAGCCCTGCGCCGTGCGAGCCATAAAATCAGCGGTGGCCGGTGCGATAAGGATGAGATCGGCTTGCCGCGAAAGATCGATATGCGCCATCGCATTCGGCATCCGCGCATCCCACTGATCGGTAAACACCGGCTTGCCGGAAAGCGCCTGGAAAGTGGTCGTCGTGACGAAATGCGTCGCCCCTTCGGTCATCGCCACCTGCACGTCGGCACCTTGCTTGCCCAGTAACCGAACGAGCTCGGCGGCCTTGTAAGCCGCAATACCGCCGGTTACGCCCAGAATGATGCGCCTTCCCGATAATTCCATTGTCTTGCCATTAGAATGAGAGCCCGAACATTCTACTGGAATTCGCATGTCGATCAGCGACTGGCCCGAGGGCGAACGACCGCGTGAGCGACTGCTGGCCCATGGCCCGGCGGCACTGTCCGATGCTGAGTTACTGGCTATTTATTTGCGGGTTGGCGTGCGGGGCAAAAGCGCGGTTGATCTCGGCCGACGGCCGCCTCAGTCGGCTCGCCGAGGCAACGCTGGACGAACTATCGAGCGTTTCCGGCATCGGCATGGCCAAGGCCGCCCAGCTAAAAGCCAGTTTCGAACTGGCGCGCCGGGGTCTGGCCCAGGAAATGAGCGCCCGCGACACTTTTGCCTCACCCGGCCAGGTGCGCGACTGGCTACGCCTGAAACTGGCGACACGGCAAAATGAAGTCTTCATGGCGCTCTGGCTCGACGCGCAAAATCGCTTGCTGAAGGCCGAAGAACTATTTTCCGGCACGCTGACGCAAACATCCGTCTATCCGCGTGAAGTGGTAAAAAGCGCCCTCGCCCACAATGCCGCGGCCGTCATCCTCGCCCACAACCATCCATCCGGCATCGCCGAACCCTCACATGCTGACGAATTGCTGACCACAGCGCTGAAAAATGCGCTGGCCATGGTCGATGTCAAGGTGCTCGACCACTTCATCGTCGCCGGAAACGCGCCCCCACTTTCGTTTGCCGAACGCGGCTTACTATAAAAATTCGCGAAACCGCTTGAACGAGTCGGGGTCTTTTGATTATAATCGCCGGCTCTCTTCTAGCGAATTCTGGAGCACCATCATGGCGCGAGTCTGCCAAGTAACGGGTAAAGGCCCGATGGTTGGGAACAAAGTTTCCCACGCCAACAATAGAACGAAGCGTCGCTTCCTGCCGAATCTGCAGTATCGCCGCTTCTGGGTCGAAAGTGAAAACCGCTTTGTCCGCCTGCGCGTTTCTAACGCCGGCCTGCGTGTTATCGACAAGAATGGTATTGATGCCATCCTGGTCGACCTGCGCGCCCGCGGCGAAGTCTGATTAAGGAAGGATAAAGAAAATGGCAAAAGGCGGTCGCGAAAAAATCAAGCTGGAATCTACAGCAGGTACCGGACACTTCTACACCACCTCCAAGAACAAGCGCACAACGCCTGCCAAACTGGAGATGATGAAGTATGACCCGAAGGCCCGTAAGCACGTTGCTTACAAGGAAGTGAAACTGAAGTAATTCAGTTTTCTCCAGCTTTCGACAAACCCGCCTTTCGGCGGGTTTTGTTTTTTTATGGCGCCTGATTTACCGCGCCGGGCAAAGCCCTTCAAGCTTTGCGGCCAAGAAAGACGATGCCGTAACCAACAATACCGGCGAAAACCAGCAAGGACCAATTGGCCATCGACAAGCCAAGAAACACCCAGTCCCGGCTGGTACAAAATCCCGTAGCCAGGAACATCGAGGGCGATTGCATACCCAACCAGTCGACGAGCCGTTCTATCGCATTCGGTTCGGCATAGCCGCACTCTGTCGCCAATTCAGGAAAAGCCTGCATCCAGGTTTGATAACCGGCAACGGCTGCGCCCAGCAGAGCCAACAACCCGATTAAACCAGCCCAAGCCAGGCGAATTGCCGGCCAAAGAAATCCGAACAAAGCAAGGGCGCCGATCGCCAGATAAAGCAGGCGCTGAAAAATACAAAGGGGGCACGGTGCCAAATGCAGTATCGCTTGCAACTCCATGCCAATGGCGACCAAACCGAAACAGCCAAGAGCCAATGTGGCAAACCAGGCCCGAACAGGGACTTTTGAAATACGCATATTGATACATCCAGATAGAGGGTTCAGACAGAAGTCTGATTTTAAGGCATGCCGGGAACGTACTCAGCAAAATCAGGCTGCTTATTGCCGTCGACCGCAACAAGGTGGACCACGGCTCAGTGCGCCGCTAATATAAGCCAATGAATACACGAATCCTACTCGTCGAAGACGACGAAAAACTGGCCGAACTGACGGCTGAATATCTCACCAAGAATGACCTGACGGTCAGCATCGAGCCGCGCGGCGACACTGCCGAAGCGCGCATTCTGACCGAGCAGCCCGACCTGGTGATTCTCGACGTCATGCTGCCCGGCAAGGATGGCTTTGAAGTTTGTCGCGCCGTGCGCCCGCAATATCGCGGCGTCATCCTCATGCTGACCGCTCGCGATGAGGACTTCGACCAGATTCTCGGCCTCGAAATGGGGGCCGATGACTACATCGCCAAGCCCGTGCAGCCGCGGGTGCTGCTGGCTCGCATCAAGGCGCTGCTGCGTCGCCTGCCCAGCCCGGCTGACGGCCAGAATCAGGAAGCTGAAGCGATGGTTTTCGGCCAGTTCAAGATTAGCCAGTCGACGCGCACAGCGTCGCTGGGCGACGAAACCATCGACCTGACCACCGCTGAGTTCGACCTGCTCTGGCTCCTCGCCTCGCATGCCGGCAATGTTCTGTCACGCGATGATCTGCTGCAGGAATTGCGCGGCATCGGCTTTGATGGATTGGATCGCTCAATTGATGCCCGCATTTCCCGCCTGCGCAAAAAACTGAATGACGACCCGGAAAATCCGACCCGGATCAAGACCGTACGCAGCAAGGGCTACCTGTTCAGCAAGCATGACTGGAACTGAACCTCAAGCCGGGGAAAGCAGCGAGAAGGAGCGCAATCAGGGTCTGGCCCGTTCGCTTTTCCGGGTCTCGCTGCCCCGCTGGCGAGGTGGGCGTTACAGCCTGTCCAAGCTGTTTTTCAACTTCTACCTGCTGGCCATGGGTTCCTTCGTGGCCATCGCCTTTACCGCTGACTTTGTCATTTCCACCGCCCAGCGCGGCATCACCGACGACTACGCCCGCCGCTTCATGCGCGGCACGATCACCCTGATCGAGGACGAACTTTTCCGCCACCCGCGCAGCACCTGGCAGAAAAGAGTGCACGACATTGACGAAAAATTCTCTTACCGTCTCGGCATTGTCGAACGCATTACGCTGGATCGAACACTAACCGCCCCGCAAGTGGTCAAACTCGATGCCGGCGACATCGCCATCGACCACGATGGCGACATCATGTATCACC
>CAZLPR010000258.1:0-3173 GCA_964561415.1 uncultured Dechloromonas sp.
GCCGGCCCGCAGGTGGAGAAGGGAATGGCGATGGCGCGGGAAGCAGCCACGGTGCTTGAAGAGATTCACACCCAGGCGGTGGATTCGCTGCACAGGGTGCGCGACGTGGCCAATGCCACGGCGCAGCAAGTGTCGACGGCGACGGATATTGCCAAGCATGTCGAACACATTGCCAGTATGGCCGAGGAGACCAACGCCGCCATGCAGAGCAACGCCGAAGCCGCCATGGAGATGGATCGCATTGCCACCGTGTTACGGGAACATATCAGCCGTTTCCGGGTATGAAGATCGTTAATTAAATCAGCAGTTCCCTGGTTGTCGGTTTTGCCGCCGGCGTGACCGCTTCGTAGAAAGCGGCCCTCCGGTTTCCCGGCTAGCTCGGCTTTGCCGGCCGGGATAGGCAGTATTTTTCTGCACATAAATTTCAGGTCGGATACCGGCCGGATCGGAGGAGAGGATGACTACTGAATTTACTGCGAATGATATTCGTCACCGCGCAGGGATTTTCTGGACAAGTTACGACTGGATGGAACGCACGTTCTGGAACAGCCTGTCCAAGAAGTTGTCGAGTGTCTTGCTGCTTGCCGGGTTTTCCTGGCTGGCTTTCGTCTTGCATTGGCAGATGCAGGGCGACATTGCCACATTGCTGACGCAGGTGCCGACAGAAACGCGGGCGGCGGTGCTTGGACGCCTGGCCTCGGCCAGTAACCTCATGCTGGGGTTGTCCATCCTGGCGCTTTGTGTGTCGATCATGCAGATTTTCTATCTGCGCTTCCTGATTGTCCGGCCGGTGCAGGCGGTGACCCGCCTGTTTCAGGAAACGGCACGGGGCGAAGGCGATTTTTCGCACGAGCTGCCGTTTTTGAGCCATGACGAGTTCCAGGAACTGGCAGCTTCCTTTAACGCCTTTTCCGAGAAGATGCGGCAAGTCATCGGGCGGGTCCGGCAGACTTCGGTCAACATTGCCAGCGGTGCCGTATTCGTTAAAGCAAGGATCGAGGAAACCGCACAAGGGGCGAGCAATCAGTCGCGTAACGCCGAGGATGTCTTCGAGGCAAGCGAGAAGGCCCAAGTGGCCATGGTTGACGTGACCAAAGGCAGTAACGCCATCGCCAACTCGACGCAGCGCAATCTTTCGGTTGCTCAGGCCTCACTGGGCGAATTGCGCGATATCTGCGGCAAGATCGACGGCGTCAACAAGACCGTCAGCGGTTTCAACCGGACGGTGGACGATCTATCTACCCGCTCTGAAAGCATCCGGCAGATTGCCGAACTGATCCGCGAGGTGGCCGACCAGACCAACCTGCTGGCGCTTAATGCGGCCATTGAAGCAGCGCGGGCCGGCGAGGCCGGGCGCGGCTTTGCCGTAGTCGCCGACGAAGTCCGGAAACTGGCGGAGAAGGTGAATAAGGCCACTTCGGAAATTGGCGGCAACATCGATGCCATGCTGGGTCTGGTCGCCAATACCCGCCAGGAAAACGAAATCATCAATCGCGATGTCGGCGCTACGCGCCTCGCGGTAGATCAGGCCGCCAGCCATTTCGAGCACATGGTGGCGGATTTTCAATCGACCAACGAACAGTTGCACGGCATTCAGGGGACGATGACAACGCTGGCTGAACTTAATGGCGTTGTTCATCAACGGGCCGGCAGCGTCAAGGAACTGTCCCGTGAAGTCGCCGAAGACATGACTCGGTGTTTCGAACGGACGGGAAAACTCGCCGAGGCAACCGAACAAATCCAGGAGCAGGTATCCCGCTTCAAGATCGGGCGAGGCGCGTTCGATCTTGCCATCGACCGCACCCGGCAGTTCCGTGATCAACTGGTGCTTGCCCTGGAGCGGATTCATGCCCAGGGAACCAACATTTTCGATCAGGATTATCGGCCCGTGCCCGGCAGCAACCCCCAGAAATACAACGTCAGTTGGGGTGACGCTTACGACCGGGCTTGCCAGAAGCTGCTTGACGATTGCCTGGCCAACATCCCCGGGGCCGCTTTTGCCGTCGGCATGACGCGCGACAGTTACCTCTCGGCGCACAACTCAAAATATTCCAACCCGCTGACGGGAAATTACGAGACCGATCTTGCCGGCAACCGCACCCGGCGGAAATTCGAACGTCCGCCGGAAAAACGGGCGGCGGCCAATACCGAGCCTTTCCTGCTGCAAACCTATTTGCGCGATACCGGCGAAGTCCTGTGCGACCTGGCCATGCCGATCCATGTGGCTGGCCGCCATTGGGGCAACGTTCGGGTCGGCATTCCCGCAACCCAGTTGGAGGAGTCCTGAACCATGGCTCATGCAGCAGTTCAAAAATTGCCTTTTTTGACAGTCGACCGCAGCAGAGGCGTTCGCAGATTTTTTGCTTGGAAATGTAAATGATCAAGACGATATACACGCTATCCGGCAGCGCCATCGGCGGCGGAGCGCAGGCTCGCCAGGCTGGGGAAAGCCACGCCAATTCGCAGCCTGGTTCGTTGGCGTAGCGGGAGGACGGATTCGCCATGCGCAACAATCAACCTGTGACCCAGAAGGAATTCCCCCTGGCCGATGAGACGGTGATCGTCAGCTACACCGACGCCAAGGGGCGGATTACCCATATGAACGAGGATTTCGTCCGCTATTCCGGGTTTGAAGGTGAGGAGTTGATGGGGCAGCCGCACAATATAGTGCGTCATCCCGATATGCCCGCCGAGGCCTTTCGCGATATGTGGGCGACTTTGAAAACCGGGCGGGCCTGGCAGGGCGTCGTCAAGAACCGGCGCAAGAACGGCGACCATTACTGGGTCAAAGCCACGGCCAATCCGTTGCCCGACGGCGGCTACATGAGCGTTCGCCTCAAACCCTCGCGGCAAGAGATCGAGGCGGCAGAACGGCTGTATGCCGAAATGCGCCAGGGCAGCGGACACGCCTTGTCTTTCGGCCGCCTCATTCGGCCCGGCGCGGCGGGGTGGATCGATCGTTTCCGGCCCCATTTCGGCTTCAAGCTGGGGATGTGGACCGGGTTGTCGTTCAGCGGGCTGATTCTCGGCCTGGCCCTCGCCTATGGCCTCAGCAGCCTGTTTGAACTGACCCGCGGTGCGGATGCGAAAGTCCTGAGCGGCATCGAACAGGTGGCGATGCTGACCGGGACAGCCGTCGGCGGGGCGCTGTTCGCCGCCTTCCCGAAATTCTA
>CAZLPR010000258.1:3183-3482 GCA_964561415.1 uncultured Dechloromonas sp.
TCCTGAGTATTTTTGCCGCCATGAAAACCGCCGAGCGGCGCCTCGTCAAATTGGGCGAGGTTTCCTTGAAAATTGCCCAGGGAGAGTTGTCTACGACGGTGCCGGCCGGCAAGCACGACGTGATCGGCATGGTTTTCAACCGTGTGCAGGTGATGCGTAATCGTCTGTATGAGAATGTGTTCGAAATCCGGCATGCGCTGAAACATCTGGACGTGCTCGGGAAACAGAACCTGGCGGCATCCGATGCGCTATGCGCGACGGCGGAAGACCAGGCAAATCATGCGGCGAGCATGGCGGCC
>CAZLPR010000259.1:0-3474 GCA_964561415.1 uncultured Dechloromonas sp.
GGAGCAGGGTGCGGTAGAGGCGGTCCTTGAGCACCAGATCGCTGATCAGCGAGGCGGCCAGCGCGCCGCTCAGGTAGCCGGCGTAGTTGATCGCCGCCAGCCAGCCGGCTTCGGCAATGCCCAGCCCGGCCTGTTTTTGCATCAGCGGGAGCAGCGGCGTGTAGGAAAAGCGGGCGACCCCAAGCACCAGAATCAGGCTGAAAATGCCGGCGCTGAGCACTTTGATGCGTTCTCGCTGTTGGCTCATGGCGATATCCTTATATTTTTGAAGGGGCACGATAACCGGGGTAAACTATCTGCACAAATGAATTGTTAAGAACTGACCGTTCTTGTTTGGAGATATGTTATGGAGCTCGTTGCCCTGAGAACTTTTCAAGCCGTTGTTGAAGAAGGCGGCATTCTCGCCGCTTCGCGCCAGCTGAATACCGTGCAATCCAATGTCACTGCTCGCATTCGCCGGCTCGAAGAAGAGTTGGGCGCGCCGCTTTTTTTTCGCAAGGGACGCGGCCTGGAACTGGCGCCCGCCGGCCGCGTGCTGCTCGATTACGCCCGGCGCATGTTGCATCTCGAGCGTGAAACGATGGCCGCCGTTCGCCAGGCAGGTGAAAGCGAGGGCGAGCTGCATATCGGCACCATGGAAACCTTCGCCGCACTGCATCTGCCCGGCGCCCTGAAAGTCGTGCGGAACCGTCATCCGCGCCTTGAGCTGCGGGTGACGACGAACACCAGCGCCCTGCTCATCGAAAACGTGCTGAGCCACAAACTCGACTGCGCCTTTGTCGCCGGTCCGCTCGCACATCCGGCCTTGGCTTTTGATGAGCTGGTGATCGAGGAGCTGGTGCAAATTTCCGCCATTGGCGCCGATCCGGTGCAACAACCGCTGATTCTCTTCCGCGAAGGCTGCGCCTACCGCAGCCGCGCCATCGCCGATGCCATGGAGTTCGGGACGCTGGAGGGCATTCTTGGCTGCGTGGCCGTCGGCCTCGGCTGGACGCTGATGCCGCGCCGGGTGGTTGAACAATCGCCGCATTGCCGGGATCTCGCGATTAAAACGCTGCCCCTTGAGATTGCTCAGGTGCCGACCGGCATGGTTTGCCGGCGCGAAACTCCGCGCGGGCTTGCCTTGCAGACGCTGGCGAATGCGATTTCTGCCGCGACCAGGCCATTGCTGCGGTCAACCGCGAAAAAGCCTCAAATTCTCGATTTTGCCGCAAGCGCTGCGCAGGTGACTTAAATTGTCAGCGCTGCCGGGTATCTCAATTCAGGCCTGAGTAGTATCCCGGCACCTTCAAAGGCGAGGTTTCAAAGCGGCTTGTTTGACGATCAATGACGGCAAAGGATGGCTTCGTCGTCCATTGCTTGATCGGCCATTTTCTGCAGGTTGTCGATGACGCCCACGCTGCCCCGCTCCATTGCGGCGACGGCGGCCAGCATGGCCTCGAGCTGCCCGGAATTCTTCGCCTCAAGGGCGGCGATGCCGTTTCGGTGCACCTCGACATGAGGCGCCTCAATCTCGCGGTAACCGGCCATCCGGCTGAAACATTCCCGGCCTTCGCCCTCGTAATACCACTGCCCGAGACGGCAGGCGGTATGGGAGGCGACGTTGCCTGGTTTGACGTCCGACAGGCCAAAAAGCCCCATGTAAATTCTGAATTTGAAAACCAGATGATCGACTTTGGCCAGCTCGACAAAACTTTTCAAGGCGCTACCGGCAATGACGTGTTCCATCTTGCGTGACAGTTGCATCAACTGCTGCATATCGATTGTCGCTTTTGCCCCGCGCTGACTAAAGTCATCGGCACTGGCGGAGAGCACGTCCATGGCCTGCTTCGCGGTCGCCGAATTTTGGCGAATATTGACGACCAGAACTTCAATATCTTTCGTTGCTTTGGCCGTCCGCTCGGCAAGCTTGCGCACTTCATCGGCGACGACGGCGAAGCCTCGCCCCGACTCGCCCGCCCGGGCTGCTTCGATGGCTGCATTGAGGGCAAGCAGATTGGTCTGGTCGGCGATTTCGTGAATCAACTGGACGATGGCACTGATCTGGTCCGCTTGCTGGGCTAGCGTTTCGACTTCTTTCGCGGTGACCGCGGAATCTTCCGCCAGGCGGTGTAAGTTTGACGCAATCTCGGTCGTCGTCTGGCCGCTGGCAATGGACACTTCCGCCGCTTCAATCGCCTGATTGCGTTCATCTTTCAACAGATTGGCCATTTGTCCAAGGGTCTCCTGGGAGCCGGCCAAGGTCTCGCTGAAGGCGCTCAAATGAACCAATACCGAGCGCAGCGTCTGACACTCTTTATCTTTCGCTGCAAATTGGCGGCGCTCTTCATTCAGCGCCGCTTCGACCGAGGCAATTTTTTGCTGCAGAGCCAGTTCGCTTGCCCGTGACTCATTCAGTTCCCGTTTTGCCGCCTCAAGCGCGCGTGAATTTCCCCAGAACATACCGACTCCCGAATTGTTAATTACGTTTTTATTTCACTTTAATTAACGAATATTAATTCGAATTTGCTTATTTGTTCAGCCTATCCGCGATCCAGGCCCGATCAAAATGAAATTTGCGAGCGCTCAGAACCCCAATCGGCCATTATTTCCGCCCGTCTGCACTGATCGCCCGGGGCGCAGTGGCGGTCGGTCAATCATCGACAAACGCCGCGCATTCTTGCATCATCGTTGAGCGATATTGCTTGCGCTGCCGATTGTTTTGCGCCCCGCAGAATATGTGCCCAATTGACGTTCATCGGGGCATCGGTATTCTTCCTGTCAAGGATATTCAGGACGCTCGGCACGACAGACTTTCTCACAGAAGATGGCTTGACCAAATCTGCACGACAGCAAAGGAAAACCCATGTTTAATCCAGGCGAGAACATCGATCTCAATCCGCTGGCGGCAGTCTGTGAACTGATCCAGAAGCGGTTGCCGGCGGACGAGGCGGCCATTGCCGAGGCCTTCGCACAGCGTTACTACGAGCAGGTGGCGAGCGATGATCTGGCCGAGCGTTCGGTCCAGGATCTTTACGGCGCGGCCTTGTCGCACTGGCATTTCGCCCGTCGCTTCAGCCCAGGCGCGGCCCGGCTGCGCGTTTATAACCCGCGGCCGGAAGAGCAGGGCTGGCAATCGACGCATACGATCATCGAGATCGTTAGCGAAGACATGCCCTTTCTGGTTGATTCGATCACCATGGAGGTCAATCGCCAGGGTCTGACCGTGCATCTGATCATTCACCCGCTGCTGCGCATGCGGCGTGATAGCGCCGGCAACCTGCTCGCAATCGCCGATGAACGCGACGATAACGGCGGCAGCCTTGAATCGATCATCCATGTCGAGGTCGACCGGCGCACCGATCCGGCGCATCTGGACGCCCTGCAGCAGGGGCTGGCGAGCATTCTTGGCGACGTTCGCGCCGCAGTGGACGACTGGCCGATCATGCGCCGGCAGCTCGCCGACCTGATTGCCGGGCTGGAAAATGCGCCGCC
>CAZLPR010000260.1:0-3467 GCA_964561415.1 uncultured Dechloromonas sp.
GCGGCGAGGCGAAGTACCTCGCCGTTTTCATTGCTGATTGCTCGCTGTTTGACCTGCCTGATCGGCGTTCCCGGCGCAGGGTCGAAACGGCGGCGCATCGGGCGGATCAGGTCATGCCGACGTTGCCGGTCCGGCAATGGGTTCTCTCGCCGTCCAAGCGGCTGCGTTACCGCCTCGATGACGCCGAACGGCAAAACGCCATAGCACCGTTTTGGCGGGTTGCTCAATGCCCATCTTCACTTGCATGTGATCGCAATCGACGGCGTGTTTGATCGAGAGGACACCGAGATCCCGGGCTTTGTGGCAGTGCGAAGAGTCATTCGAGGCAACGCGTTATTGCCGACTGATTATCAGGTATTGGTCCAGCGCAAAAGACATTCAAAAAGCTGATCCACCTTGATTGGTTTGGCAATGTAGTCATCCATTCCCGATTCGACACAACGCTCCCTGTCACCCTGCATGGCATTGGCTGTCATCGCGATAATGGGGGTGTGCCGCCAGGCGCCATTTTTTTCCATGGCGCGGATTGCCCGGGTTGCCTGAATGCCGTCCATGACAGGCATTTGCATGTCCATCAGTACGGCTGCAAACTTTTTACAGGACATTGCTTCAACGGCTTTCTGCCCATTTTCTGCGACAGTCACACGATAACCGCGGCGTTCAAGCAGCTTTTTGATTGATCGGATTATCTTCCGTCAGCAATATATCAAGACCGCGATTGGATTGCGGAATGGCCGGGCTGGCCGGGGTATTGTTCGACACGGCGCCAGCGTTGCTGGAATCTTGTGCGATTGCCCCGGGATTTTGTACCCTGGCTGGCAACGTAAATTCGAAACAGCTACCCGCGCCAGATCAGGGATTGCGGTAACAGGCGGATGAGCATTCTTGCTCTCGACCGTCAGCGCAGCGAAGCGGGCAAAGTCTGATAAAAATTGCGGTATGAAATGTACTCGGCTCCTGTTGCGGGTAAAAAGTAAGCTTTCTGATCGAGGCCGACCTCTTCCGAAGCTTTACGCAGAATGACTTTTCCCACGGGGTCGTTATGCATGCCGACGAAGGCTGAAACAACTGCCTTGATATCCTTTTCCGGCACCTTGCTGGAAGCCATCAGAGCGAGGTCGTGATAGCCCTCGGAAGTCCAAAGCACGCGAAATTTCTTGCCCTCCTTGATCGCGTAGCCATCAACGAGCGCCGAATTACTGCCTACCGCCTTGGCCTTGCCTGCAAACAATTGGGCAAAGGCCGCGTTTTGATTGCCGGCGAAAACGCTTTTCACATCGATATTTTTAGACGCCAGGTGACCGTAGGTCACTTTGTAGCCGATGAATGCCTCCGGTCCGGCAAATACGACCTCCTGATCTTTGAGTTCTTCCAGTTTGGTAATGGGCGAATCGGCAGGAACGGCTATCTGGCCATGCAGCGGCGGAGTCCAGCGGCGGCCAAACACTTTCCAGCCAAGCTGTTCGCGCTCGGGGCTGAACAGGTGATTGGAAAAGACAAACTCAACTTCCTTCGCCAGTACATAGGCTGTCGTGTCGGCAGAGGTTCGACCGATTTTTAGTTCGAGTTTGACGCCGCTTTTCTCGCTGACATACATGATGATCAGATTCCAGTAGGCGGCAGTCTTGTTGATGTCTCACTGATTTACTGGAGAAAACCGATATACGGTGCCTTCCGCCTGGGCAAGTGTCGGTGCCGACAGGATTAGCATCGTGAACAGATAAATAAATAGACGCATGCAATAAATCTCATTAATTGATTAATTGGAACATTACAACAATGCCAGTTGGTTGGTTTATCGCATCAAGAGGACATCGAACAATTTTCAGTTTGGCAATGTGGCCAAGTGCGTATTTTTACTGCCCGGATCGAGTCAGCAAGCAGGGTTAATTCAGGCAGGACGCCTTCGCTCCTGCGGTCGACTGGCAAAAATGGCCAAAATCGAGATCGTTTTTTCGTCGAGTACAAACAAGGCCTTTTAACCTTGATGCCTCCGTTGGAGCCTTGGGGCGGGATGATCTGCGCGAAGCAACGATATCAGCCAATCCATTTCGAGATTGCCGCAAAACATGATCCGGCAATAGGTTCTCTCGCCCCCCCAAGCGACTGCGCTACCGCCTCGATGATGCGGAAACAGGCATTTGCCGCACAGCGTTTGCGCGGTATCGGGCAGCGCTGGAACCGCCCCCAACCTCTAACGAAAACAATAAAAACAAATAACCCCATAAATTTAATGGCACTTTTATTGGTTTATGCGATAATGTCATTTAGTGCAATGTAATATTTTCACGGCAATAGCGCCTCCAAGCAAGGTAGAACCTTCCCAGTCCGATCAGCCAAGGAAGTCATGAAATTACTTCGTTTTCAAGCCAGCCAAAGAACCTACAACCTTGTGTCACTGGGCTTTTTTGCAATCATGGTTGCAGCGATGGTCGTCAATGCGATCATCATCAATTACGACCCGGCTACTTATCCGATCATCGGTAGCAGCGAGGCCCATCTTCAGTTCTACAGCGTCCTGTTTTTTGGGGTTGTGCTGACGGTAGCACTTTTCGTGAGCTACCTCCGTGGCTATGCTCTGGCACTGAAACTGAGTACCCTGGTTGCCATTGTGGCGATTGTGTCGGGTTTGAAATCACAGGCGTTCGATCACGCCATCCCGCAAGCCATCTGGATTCCCCTCATTCTTTCCCTGGCGCTGACCAATGTCCGCTGGTCGCTCATGGTTTTTACCTTAACGCTCGCGGCCATCCTCTACCGCTTTCCCGATGCTTTCCAGAGTCGGCACGGCATTCATGTTACTGCGATCATTCTCGTCCTGCTGACGGTCGGCCGCCTCATTCAGGATCTGCTGCTACGCGATGCCAAAGCAGCAGAACAGAAGGCGCGCGAAATGGCCACCGACATCGCCACGAAAAACCGCCAGTTGAAAGAAAGCCAGGACGCGCTTGATGCCACCCTGGCAGCCATTCCCGACCTTCTTTTCGAGATGGATGAGGCCGGCACTTACCTGAGCGTCAGAACCCATGACGAGAGCTTACTCGCCCAATCCAAAAGCGAACTGCTGGGCCATACCGTGGACGAGATGCTGCCGCCCGAGGCTGCAGCCATCGTGCATCAGGCACTGGCCGAAGCCAGGCAGTACGGGAAAAGTCATGGAAAGGTGATCAAGCTGCCCTTGGCACAGGGGGATACCTGGTTCGAACTGTCGGTGGCAAGGAAAGAGATGGCCATGATCGATGAAAATTGTTTCATCGTCATCAGCCGCGATCTCACCAGCCGCCACCAAGCAGAGGAACATGCCCGACGGCTCTCGCAGGTCATCGAGCAAAGCCCGGAAGCAATCATCATGACGGACCGGGCGACGCGCATCGTTTACGCCAACCCGGCCTTTACCGAATCGTCAGGCTATTCCGCCGAGGAAGCCATGGGCCGTGAAGCGGCCACCCTCGGTTCGGGCCGCACGC
>CAZLPR010000261.1:0-2264 GCA_964561415.1 uncultured Dechloromonas sp.
AAAATCCGGATTGAGATTATTGAAGCCGCCGGGGAAAAGATTGGTATCCACCGGCGCCAGTTTGAAGCCGGAATTGCGCAGGTCGCACGATGAATAAAAGGGCGGCGCGTGCTCATGCCACTGGCCGCGCATCCAGTGTTCGATCTGTGTGCTGCTGTCGAGAAAACGACGCTCAAGGTCGAGGATAGGGCCGGTCAGGGCGGTTGTCAGGTGGGGAACCATAGCTCTCTCGTGGCCATTGCGGCGAGTAATTGTTGGCCGGAATCTTACACTGCGGTGCACAAGAGTGGGGTATGCGGCCGCGGTCAACCCTTTGAAAAGCGGTAAAATTCGTCCCTTCGTTTTAGTGCTTTTCAAGAGATCGGAATCGTCGTGCTTGTTGCCGCCAATATCACCATGCAGTTCGGGGCAAAACCCCTGTTCGAGAACGTTAACGTCAAATTCGGCGAAGGTTATCGCTACGGTTTGATCGGGGCCAATGGCGCCGGCAAGTCCACGTTCATGAAAATTCTCTGCGGCCAGCTTGATCCTTCAGCCGGTAACGTCTCCAAGGAAAAGCACGAGCGCATGTCGTATCTGCGCCAGGACCAGTTCGGTTTTGAAGACATCCGCGTGCTCGATGTCGTGCTCATGGGCCATGAGGAAATGTGGGCCTGCATGGCGGAAAAAGACGCCATTTACGCCAATCCGGAGGCGACCGAAGACGACTATATGCACGCCGCCGAACTCGAGTCGAAATTCGCCGAATACGACGGCTACACCGCAGAGTCCCGCGCCGGCGAATTGCTCATGGGCGTCGGCATTCCGATCGAGCAGCACAACGGCCCGATGAGCCAGGTCGCGCCCGGCTGGAAGCTGCGCGTGCTGCTTTGCCAGGCCCTGTTCGCCAATCCGGACATCCTGCTGCTTGACGAGCCGACCAACAACCTCGACATCAACACCATCCGCTGGCTCGAAGATGTGCTGAACAATCGCGATTCGACGATGATCATCATCTCGCACGATCGCCACTTCCTGAACCAGGTCTGCACCCACATGGCCGACCTCGACTACGGCAAGATCACGCTTTACCCGGGCAACTACGACGACTTCATGGAAGCCTCGGTACAGGCCCGCGAGCGCCAGTCGAAAGCCAACGCCAAGGCCAAGGAGCAGATCGCTGACTTGCAGACTTTCGTCCGCCGCTTCTCGGCCAACGCTTCCAAGGCCAAGCAGGCGACCAGCCGGGTCAAACTGATTGAAAAGCTGAAGCCGGAAGACGTCAAGCCGTCATCGCGCCAGTACCCGTGGATTCGTTTCGATTACGACGAGAAGGCCAAATTGCACCGCCAGGCGGTAGAAGTCGAGAACCTTTCCTTTGCCTACGAAGGTTCCGATCGCAAGATCTTCAACAACCTCAGCTTCTCGATCAACGCCGGCGAGCGCGTCGCCATCATTGGTGAAAACGGCGTCGGTAAAACGACCCTGCTCAAACTGTTGATGAATGAAGTGACGCCGCAATTCGGCAGTATCAAATGGGCCGAAAAGGCCAAGCCGGGTTATTACTCGCAGGATCACTCGGCGCTGTTCCAGTCCGATACCAACCTGACCGACTGGATTGCCGGCTATGTCCGGGAAGGCGGTTACGAAGGCGGCGACGTTGAAACGCTGATCCGCGGCACGCTGGGGCGTCTGCTCTTCTCCGGCGACGACGTGAAAAAGGCCGTCAAGGTCATTTCCGGCGGCGAGCAGGGCCGCATGCTGTTCGGCAAGCTGATGCTCTTGCATTCAAACGTGCTGATCATGGACGAGCCGACCAACCACCTGGACATGGAATCGATCGAATCCCTGAACTCCGGGCTGGAAAAATTCCCCGGCACGCTGATTTTCGTCTCGCACGACCGGGAATTCGTTTCCTCGCTGTCCACCCGCGTCTTCGAGGTCAAGGCCAACGGCAAGATCGTCGATTACCTGGGCGGCTACGAGGATTACCTGGCCAGCCAGGGCGTCTGATTCTGATTAAAGCGGCGTACCGCCGGCGGCCAGCGTGCGGATGATCCGCACGCAATCGACATCCGACTGGTGGTACGCCGATTTGACGTATTCGATATAGGCGCGTTCTTCCGAATTCGGCGTATCGGCCAGCGTCGTTTCGTAGATGAAGCGCAGGAACAGGAAAGCCGGCTCCGGCTCCTCGATGGCGATGTGCAGGCTACCGCCGGGGTGAGTTTCGGAAGGCTCGATGTCAAAGCGCACGCTGTGCGGCGCGCTGATCGTCACCCGAT
>CAZLPR010000261.1:2274-3464 GCA_964561415.1 uncultured Dechloromonas sp.
CGCGAATCACCGCCGGGCCGAAATCCAGTTCGCGCAACAAGGTCTCAGCCTGCCGTTCGAGGATGGTGCAGGACTCCAGGCCAGGTAAAAAAGGCACCGGGTTTTCGACGCGATAGAGCAGACCCTGCCATAGTTGGTCGCGGTGCAGCGGGTCGATCAGCGGATTTTCCGGATCGTTGATTTGGATAAGATGTTCGAAGTTCATGTCCGAATGTTAGCATTCCGCCCATGCAACTAGAACGAATCCTCCAAAAGCACGGTTTCGGCTCCCGCAGGGAATGCCGGGGTCTTATCCGCCGCCAACGTGTGGCAATCCATGGCCAGATTTGCGACGATCCTTTCGTCGAACTCGATACCGACGGGCTGATTTTCACTGTCGATGGCATCGACTGGCCCTACGCCGAATTTGCCACGCTGATGCTGTACAAGCCGGCGGGCTACGAATGCTCGCGCAAGCCGCTGCATCATCCGAGCGTCCTCAGCCTGCTGCCGGTGCAGTTGCGCGAACGCGACGTGCAGCCGATTGGCCGGCTCGATGAAGACACCACTGGCCTGCTGCTGATCACCGATGATGGTCAGCTCAACCATGTGATTTCCTCGGCCAAACGCAAAGTGCCGAAGGTTTATCTGGCGACGACCAAGCATTCAATCGATCAAGACCAGATCGATCAACTGCTCGGCGGTGTGCTGCTCAACGACGAGCCGGAGCCGTGAAATCGCCGGGGAAAGTCTGCTCCGCCTGACGCTGACCGGCGGCAAATACCACCAGGTCAAACGCATGGTGGCCGCAGCCGGGAACCGGGTCGAAGCCTTGCATCGTGAAACCATCGGCGAGCTCGATTTGCCAGCTGACCTCAAACCTGGCGAATGGCGCTGGTTGTCTGCGGTCGACCTGAAAAAGCTGGGATATTTGGCGTGACCCTGACCGAAATGCGCTACATCGTGGCTCTCGCCCGTGAGCGCCATTTCGGCAAGGCGGCAGAAACTTGTCATGTCAGCCAGCCGACCTTATCGGTGGCTTTAAAAAAAGTCGAAGGTCAGCTCGGCGCCGCGCTTTTCGAACGTAGCGCCACGGATGTCCGGATTACCGCACTCGGCGAGCGCATCGTCGCCCAGGCGCGGCGGGTGCTGGAAGAAGCGGTACGGCTTGAGGAAATCGCCGGCAGCGTCCGGGAGTTCGTCGAGCTGGC
>CAZLPR010000262.1:0-3458 GCA_964561415.1 uncultured Dechloromonas sp.
TGGCCATGACGCTGGTCGAATCGATCAGCTCGTTGAGCCGTTTGGTCGCCTGATCTTCGGCGCGCCATTGGGTCAAGGCCAGCGTAATGAAAATGAAGAGCGTTGCCACCAGCAACGATGCGATGCCAACGACAATCAGTGTCATCGAAAGCAGGCTGCGTTTTGCGGGGGTTTGTAGTGGATTCAGCATGGTTTGCGGTCACCTTCTCGATCTTCATTACCCACTTTGGCGCGCAGCCGGGTATGGGAGGCTGCGTTTATTCGAGCGTCAGGACAACCCGGACCCTGGCATCGACGGACTGGCTGTCGAGGTAGCCGACGGCGCCCCGGTTGGCGGCAATAAATTCAATGGCCTGCTGCGTGCTGGCGGCCTGAAAAGGCGGCGGCGTGCTGCCGGCAAAAACCAGGCGCGACCAATAGGCGGCCATTTGGTCGATATCGCGATTCACCAGGGTTTGATAAAACAGGCCTTTTTCCCGGTTGACCGCAGGCAAATCGACCGCGGCGGCCGGCTGGCCGGTGGGCAATTCCCGGTTGTGCCCGAGAAATATATTGATCACTTGGGTTTTCGATAGATGTTCGACACCGCTTTGCGGGTTGACGACGACGACCAGTTCGGCCGAGGCCGGGGCGCACAAAAAGAGGGCGATGAGAGCCAGAACGGAAGCAAACAGGCCGTGCGCGAGAATTGGTTTGGCCATGTGGTTAAAAAATAAAATCGAGCGCGACGCTGAACAAGGTTGTTTGCCCGTTCCAGCCGGGCTTGACGCTTTCATACAGAAAGATCGATGAGGCATCGCCCTTGATCCAGTCAATCTGGGCTTTGAGGTCCATGTTGTGGGCAAAGTCCCAGCGGGCGCCGAGGGTGATGGTGCGTCGATCCTGATGGGTTTGCTTCAAGACGCTGGCGACGCCGGCGTTAAGTTCGGAGAAAAATGCGTCGGGCAAGCCGGTGTCGAGTTCCTTGGCCCTCGACATTCCCCGCGCGTAGCCGGCAAACGGGCTGAGTTGGCCGAAGCGATGGCCGACAATGATGTAGGCGGATCGGGAGTTTTCGAACATGACGAATTGATTGGTGACCGAATTGATCGCCGCTTGTATCTGCCAGTTGCCGTCCTCATAGGCGGTGCCGAGGGAATGGTATTGCGACAGGGTGCCGGCCAGGCCGAGTGCGTTCGCTGCCGATTCAGCGCCAACGGCCGAGAGCGTTGTGCGCAAATCATTCAGATGCGGGATGTCCTTGGCCGTGCGCAGTTGGGCGTAAATGTAGCGAAATAGCCAGGAGCCTTGCTGGTAGCCCAGCGACCATTTCAGGCTGCGGGAATGCTTGAGCGTATTCAGCGGCAGATTTTCTGCGGCGTAGCCCGCAAAAATATCGCTGCTCAGGATGCCGTCGCCGATTGGCCAGCGCATTTCGGCATCAATGCCGTCACCATAGTTGATCGGCACGCCGCCAAAGAATTCGGCACTGGGCCGCACCGGCAAATAGGCGTAACCGACCATCCGGGAATCCGACTGCATCAGGAATTCGGTGCCAATACGACCGACCCGCAGCGTCAGGCGCGGATTCGCGGTGTACTTCACAAAGGCACTGGTTAAGTCAGGAGTGAAGCTGCCGTCATGGCGGTAATGGCTGACGCCCTGAACGGCGACTTCTACCGCTTGATCGATCCGATAGTTGGCCTGCACGCCAAGGAGCGTATCGTTTCGCGCCGACCATGCGTCGCCAACCCCCCGGGGCTGGGAGATGTCGCGCAGAAATTTGGCGTCGCCATTGCTTGAGCGGGCCAGCCCCAGCGTGCCGAAGCCTCGCAAGGTAAAAGCTGGCGCTTCCGGCGCCTGGCTTTGTGCCCAGGCTGGCGTGCCCGGTAGCGCCAAGGCAAGCATGGCCAGCAGCAATGCGTGTCGCCCGGACTGATATTTTCGGCTATTAACGTTTGCTCGGGGGGCGGGAGGCGTATGGGTCATTGGTCTGCAAAGCGTTAATAATTTGGAATATTTTTTACTGGGATACAGTAAGAGAATATACCGGTTTGCAGGCGGTTTGAAGACAGTGGCGTATGTAAGCGGTCTTGTGACGGGATTTTCGCATGAGCTTGCCATGCGGGTTTCGGGAGAGGGTTGGGCCAGCCCGGCCCTTGTCTTGATGCTCTGTTGTTGAGCCGGAGTTTTCCCCCGCGGCTAATCAATGAGGGCGAGACGCCCGCGCGCCGATGCTGCTAAAAAGGCCAGAGCACGCAGGCCCAGACCACGGCGGCGTTAATCAGGCTGAAGAGCACGGCGGCGCTGCCCATGTCCTTGGCGCGCTTGGCCAGTTCATGCATTTCCGGCGAGGCTTTGTCGACTACCGCTTCAATCGCCGAATTGAGGATTTCGACAATCAGAATCAGGATGATGCTGCCGATCAGAAGGCTGCGGTCAACGCCGGTTTTGCCCCAATAAACGGCCAGCGGAATGGCGATGGCGGCGAGCAGGATTTCCTCGCGAAAAGCGGCTTCGTTGGCCCACGCCGCCTTGATGCCGTCGCGCGAATAGCCCAGCGCATTCCACAGGCGGGTCAGCCCTTTTTTTCCCTTGAATTCGTTGTGAATTGTCATGGCGTTGGTTTTTCCTGAATGCCAAGTTTTTTGCTGCTTTTTCGCGTTGATTGCAGTTGCATATGGTTATGGTTGTCTCGCCGCAGTGCGAATAGCTCGCTGGCGATTACTAGGTCGCTGAGTTTTGGATAACCGAAGTTACGAGGGTCAAATGCCGACCAGTTTTTATTGATGTGTGATCCGACATTGCTGAGCATCGCCCAACCTTCTTCATCGGAGACGGCGGCGACTGCATTGCGTAAATGTGTGACTAAGCGGGTGTCGCTGCGAAGTTCATTAGTGCGTTTTTTGACAGGCCCGGGTTGCACTGCTTGCGAGGTGCCGTTGGCGGCTGGTGCAGGCAAGCCGAGTGTTTCAAGAAACAGAAACTTGGTGCATGCATTGACGAATGGTTGCGGGGTTTTTTCTTCACCAAAGCCAAAGGCTTGGAGGCCGTTTGCTCTAAGGCGCATTGCCAGCGGCGTGAAATCCGAGTCACTGGAGGCGATGCCAAATGCTGAAAGCTTTTGGGTGTAGAGCAAGTCCATTGCATCGATAATAATTGCGCTATCGGTTGCATTTTTCCGTTTTGTGTATGCGAATTGTTGTATGGGCTGGATTGCGTAGTCATGCAGGATCTCTGCCCAGCCGTTGAGGCTGGGACTTTTCCAGTCGCCGTAAGCGCGCCGAATGTTTATCACGCCATATTTCGACAGTTCATCAAGAATGTTGTTGATTTTGCTGGCCGGGCAGTTGTCAGCATCAATCAGCAATGCAATTCCATGGTTTTCCATGAGGTTGTACTCAGCGTTTTTCGAGCAGCGGCTTGAGGAAGCGGCCGGTGTGGCTGGCCTTGTGTTTGGCGACCGTTTCCGGCGTCCC
>CAZLPR010000263.1:0-3436 GCA_964561415.1 uncultured Dechloromonas sp.
ATCGGTCAGATGCAGGCGGCGCGTCGTGCGTTGCAGCAGCGTCACGCCGAGCCGCTTCTCAAGCCGGGCAACGCGCGTGCTGACCGTGGAGGTCGGTAAGCCAAGCAGGCGGGCAGCCGCACTGAAGCTGCCCGCTTCAACGACTTTGACAAATACGGCGGTTTCGTTGAGGTCCATTGTTCATTTAAATGAAAGGTTATTTCGTATTTAACCATCTAGTGCATCAGTTGTCTGCCCTCTAAAGTACATCCATCAACCAACGGAGAGCAGTCATGAAACAACTTGCATTCATCAAGCGCAGCAATGGCCGTCACTGGGTCGGCGACGGCTTCCCGGTCCGGAGCATTTTTTCCTACAGCGATATTGCCGAGGAAATGTCCCCCTTCCTGCTGATGGACTACGCCGGTCCGGCCGATTTTCCAGCGACCACCAGCAAACTCGGTGTTGGCCAGCACCCGCATCGCGGTTTCGAGACGGTGACCATCGTCTATGAAGGCGGTGTCTCGCATCGGGACTCGTCCGGTGGCGGCGGCAGCATTGGCCCCGGCGACGTGCAATGGATGACGGCGGCTTCCGGTCTGATCCACGAGGAATATCACAGCCCGGAATTCGCCCAAAACGGTGGCGCCTTCGAGATGGTCCAGTTGTGGGTCAACCTGCCGGCCAGGGACAAGATGGCGGCGCCGGGTTACCAGGGCATCACCGCGGCTCAGATTCCGGAAGCCGAACTGCCGCGTGGGGCCGGCAAGGTCCGTGTCATTGCCGGTCAGTATGGCGACGCCCACGGCCCGGCACGCACCTTCACGCCGATGAACGTCTGGGATCTGCGCCTGAAGGCCGGGCATCGTGTTGCATTTGATCTGCCGGAGGGACACACCACGGCGCTCTTCGTTCTTCGCGGCACCATCCGTCTCGATAACAGCCACAACGTCCGAGATGCCGAATTGGCGGTCATGGAGCGCACTGGCAGCCGCCTGGAATTCGAGGTCAGCGAGGACACCACGCTGTTGTTGCTCAACGGCGAGCCGCTCGGCGAACCGATTGTCGGCCACGGCCCCTTCGTGATGAATTCACAGGCCGAAATCATCCAGGCGATCAACGATTTCAACAGCGGCCGGTTTGGAAAGATTGGCCATTAACCCGGCAGTTCCACTATTCCATTTAAGGAGCAACACCATGAGCAAACCCTACGTCAAACTCGACAAAAATAACGCCGCCGTCCTGCTGGTCGATCATCAGGCCGGGTTGTCTTCGCTGGTTCGCGATATTGATCCGGACAAGTTCCGCAACAACGTCCTGGCCCTGGCCGATCTGGCCAAGTATTTCAATCTGCCGACCATCCTGACGACCAGCTTCGAGAACGGCCCGAACGGCCCCTTGATGACCGAGCTGAAGGAAACCTTTCCGGATGCGCCGTACATCGCCCGCCCGGGCCAGATCAACGCCTGGGACAACGAGGATTTCGTCAAGGCGGTCAAGGCTACCGGCAAGAAGCAATTGATCATCGCCGGTATCGTCACCGAGGTCTGTGTGGCCTTCCCGACGCTGTCGGCGCTGGAAGAGGGTTACGAGGTCTTCGTCATTACCGACGCCTCCGGCACCTTCAACGAAGTGACCCGCCACTCGGCCTGGGATCGCATGTCAGCCGCCGGTGCCCAACTGATGACCTGGTTCGGGGCAGCCTGCGAACTGCATCGCGACTGGCGTAACGATGTCGAGGGTCTGGGGGCACTGTTTGCCGATCATATCCCCGACTACCGCAACCTGATCAACAGCTACACCACCCTCCAGAACAGCAAATAAGGCAACGAGTGCCCCGGCAAGCGGGGCACTGGGCCTATGGGAGTCGGGAAGCCCTTGCCACCGGCAAGCGGGGCACTGGCCACCACGTTTAAGGAAAGAACGATCATGCAAAAACTTCTACAACTCAAGACCAGCCTTTTTTCGAATCAGGGGCAGTCCAGCCAGCTTTCCGACGCCTTCGTCGCTGCCTGGCATGTCAGTCATCCGGGTTCGGACGTCACGATCCGTGATTTCGCCGTCAATCCCGTACCGCACCTCGATGGCGCCGGTTTTCAGGCATTCCTGAGCAAGGCTGAGGAACGTAGTGCTGAACAGCAGGCGAAAGTAGCCTATTCGGATGCCCTGATCGCCGAATTACAGGCGGCGGATGTTCTGGTCATCGGCTTGCCGATGTATAACCTGGGCATTCCGTCGACGCTAAAAGCCTGGATCGACCATGTCGCCCGGGCGGGCGTGACCTTCCGCTATACCGCGACCGGTCCGCAGGGCTTGCTCGCCGGCAAGAAAGCCTATGTCTTTGCCACACGCGGCGGCCGCTATGCCGGCACCGCTTTCGATACGCAAACCGATTTCGTGCGTAACTTCCTGGGATTCATCGGCATCACGGACGTCGAATTTGTGTACGCTGAGGGTCTGAATATGGGTGACGAGAGTCGTGCCAGCAGTTTGAACACAGCACATTCAGAACTCGCCCGTATTGCGGCTTGAATTCTTGATTGCGGCAACAAGAATCAAAACGAACACCGACAACGAAAGGAAATCATGTCAAACATCCCCTGTGTAAAAGCCAGGCTCGAAGAGACCCCCTATCTGGTGAGCTTCACCGATGACCTCGGCCATACCTGGACTGCCGATGAACCCGCCGAGGTCGGTGGCGGAAATAGCGCCCCGACACCGGAGCGTCTGATCCTGGCCAGCCTGGGCGCTTGCACGGCAATCACCCTTAAAATGGTTGCGGCTCGGCGGCAGTTGCCCTTGACCGGCGTAGAGGTTGAATTGCAACTCAATCCAGCCGGCAAGCCCGCCAGTGGAAACGACATCGTCCGCCAGATCACGCTGCAAGGCGATCTCAATGACGAGCAGCAGGCACAACTGCTCAAGGCAGCTAACGCCTGCCCGATGCACAAGTTGCTGACGGGCGAAATTCGCATCCAGACTGAACTTCAGAAATGAAGCCTGAATAAGGGAGCGCAAAATGAATCCGATCACTCGTATCGCTGCCCGCAACGCCGACCTCGGCGACGGCATGATGGTTCGCCGCATCCTGCCCAGTCGCCAGCAGCGGATGGTGGGGGCGTGGTGTTTCCTCGACCATGCCGGGCCGGTCGCGTTTGCGCCGGGTCGCGGCATGCACGTTGGCGCCCATCCGCACATCGGCCTGCAGACCTTCACCTGGCTGATCGAGGGTGAAGTGCTGCATCGCGACAGCCTGGGCAACGAGCAGGTGATTCGCCCCGGTCAGGTCAACCTGATGACCGCCGGGCGGGGCGTCGTGCACACCGAAGATTCGCGGGTCGATGGCCAGCGCCTGCACGCGGCCCAATTGTGGATTGCGCTCCCACCGGAAGCTCAGGATTGCGCCCCCGACTTTGCCCATCATCCTGAACTGCCCCAATGGCAGGCGAACACGGCG
>CAZLPR010000264.1:0-3415 GCA_964561415.1 uncultured Dechloromonas sp.
GGATTTGTAGTGGCCCAACACATAGGAGCGCAGTGTCCGCTCCCTGGATTCCGCGCCCGCAGCCTTGTTGTAGCTGATGCGATTGGACGGCACCAACAGGGTCGTCACCGCATCCACCAGGGTCGATTTGCCCGAGCCGATGTCGCCGGTCAACAGCGCATTTTTGCCATCGAGCTGCATCGTCCACACGCGCTTGTCGAAGGTGCCCCAGTTGAGCACTTCCAGCCGGTGCAGGCGGAAGCCGGACAGCGTGTCGTCGGCGAGAAAATCGAAGCCGAGGTTTTGCGGTGGCGTGTCTTGATTACGCATTGTGCGTTGTTGTGGTGTGTGCTTCAGGTTTGTCGGGTTAGTACATGCTTGATAGCAGTGGCAAAAGGTAGATGTGAGATTTTGGCAAGTTCATCTTGCAGAAGAGGGAGCCACTCACTTTCCGGGTAGTCGTTTGCCAATTCTGCGATTTCTTCCGCTGTCTGAACGTAGCCAGCTACCTCTCGAAATCGAATGTGCCGCAAAATGCCGTTGAGGTTGAATATGCGGAGCGTTTCCGTGGCGCGGCGCAGATCGACCGGTGAAAGGTTTTTCCTGGGGCTGACCGAACCATCCGCAGCAAAAACCAGATAGTGTTCCGGGTCGTCTTCGTCGGGTTTGAGCAAGTCTGTCGGCAGGTAAGAAATTCTACGATCCTTATGTCTGCCACAGCTTTCCTCGCGGTTGCATGAGCCGAACAGGTTGGACCAGAGAAACGTCGTCGTCGGATTGGGATCTTTCTGACGAAAATGCTCAATGTGTTTATTACCATCGGCAATGTCGCTTTCGCAGTAAGCGCAGCGTTGCCCTTGCATGGCATCCAGTTCTCTCCAAATGGCTGTTTTGTCATCCGGGCTGAGAGCTCCCCAGTTGTCTTTGCCGTGCCGATAGTTGCTCAGGCCGGCCGGGGCATTGCCGCGTTGTAGCTTATGCATTCAGTCTTCGCCTTTGATGAGGGGTAGTTTCTGTTTGAAAGCCTGCAGACGGATCATGCGATCACATTCGCGAATGACAGGGTGGTTGGCAGTAAAGTGTGCTTCGAGTTTTGTTCGCAAAGCCTGTCCATCGCTGTCCTCATGCAGGCCTTGCTGGATCAGTGCGTGGTATTCGGAAACCATCCTGGCTTCAGGTATGTCTGGTATGGGATCAACGCCCATGATTTCGGCAAGTAGATCAGAACTGGCGACGCCACGGGTTTGCCGGGTAACGTTTTCGATGCTGATGCAGAGCTTCCCGTTTTCGTCGGTTGTCTGTTTCAGTTGGCGGATGCTGGAGGCGTCGACGCTGGTCAGTACCTGCGGGCTGTGGGTAGTGACGATAAATTGTGTTGACGGGAATGCGCGCATCAGGTCGTTCAATACCCGTTGCTGCCAGGCGGGGTGCAGGTGCAGGTCAATTTCATCAACGAGCATGATGGCCGGGGCGATCATCGGTGCGGCTTCGGGCAGTTTGTCACTTTCGTAGGAAGGCCAGCCCAAAGACTTGATTTCGTCAATGCTTGCTTCAAGCGTTTCAAGGCGCAGGTAATCCATCTGGCTGTTGGCCAGTGCCAATCGGCGGGCAAAGTCCATCGCCAGGGCCAGCATGCTCTGGTAGCCCTGGCTAAGTTGATTGACCTGCAAAGGGGCTCCACCATCAACCGGTTCGACGACGAATTTGTGTTCCCGGTTGAAGTAAGGATTTTGATAGGTTCCACCGAGCAAGGTCTTGATTGCCGCCCGGACGGCATCAAGGGCCGGTGAAAGGTTTAGCTCTTCCTGTGGAGCACCCCTGTTGGCGCGTAGTTCGGCTGCTTCTTCAAGATCGAACCATTTGAGCATTTCCTTGAAGTTGCTCATTGAGTCGAGCGCGCCAATCAGTGCCGCGGCTGGATGTGCGTAGTTTTCCTTGCTTTCTCGCAGTCGTTCGGGAACTTCGATATAGCCGCGTCTGGCACCGTAATAGGCGAGTACCGGGGTAAGAAAGGGGGTTGTTGATTTATAACTCTCGTTAATTGCCTGCAAGTGTTTCTTCAAGCCGGCCTGACCGTATTTTTGTCGAGGCTCCTTGTCAGGAGCCGACGGACGCCAGTTATCCCAGATCAGTCCGTCGACGGTTTCGGCAATGAGCTGGACGTAGTCAGCGCTACCCCAGCTTTCCTTGCCACGTTTTTTACCCCAGGTTTCGATACGGAAATCTGCATCTGTGATGCCACGTCCGACCAGTCGTTGATTGGCCGAGGAAAGGTAGGTCAGTACAGGGGAAAGTGCGGTGGCGATGCCATCGAGGATGGCTGTCTTGCCTGCACCATTTGTACCGACGAGCACCGTCAATCGCGGGTGTAGTTCAATTTCCAGTGCTTCAAAACAACGGAAATTATTTAGCGTGACTTTTTTTAGACGCATGGGGCGTGGCTCCATTGCCGAGGTTCGTGTTGATCAAGGTATTTTTGCGTGTGATTACGGGCGGATTCAGTTTTCGCAGCGAATTTTCAACGCTTGTGATTTTGGCCTAATTTTTGATGCCGCCCATGAGTTCCTGACTGGGGTGAAATGACTTCGCGGGCAATTGCAAAAACGTCCGCTGATTATGCATAGTCGTCTTGATTGCTTTTGTTTTCCTCACCATCCAGTTGCGCCCGATACGCAGCCAGCCGGCCATCGAAATCGGCCAGCCATTGCGCATCGACAAAGGCTTTGAGAATGCGCCGCACTTCAAAATTTGCCCCGTTTGGGCCGTTGACCGTAGCAGTTGCCTTCAAGCGGCGCAAAAAGCCCAGTTCGACGATCTTGTTCAGGTGCGTTTCGATCTGGTCGATCAATTTGGCTTCATTGCTGCTGTCCGGCAGAAAAACCCGCACCAGTTCGACGATTTCATCGCGCGACAAAATCAGCCGGGTGGCGTCGCCGCTGGCATCGAACTCGGCCAGTTTTTTGCGCAACAGTGCGAGCAGCAGGCTGACCGGGAACGAGAGCGGCCGCCGGGCAACCAGGCGCGGCAGTTTGCCGGATTCTTCCTCGACCTCCGGCCGGGCGCGCAGAAAGGCGTAACCCTCGGCTTCGTCAAAAGCCAGTTCCAGCCCAAGCACTGCAATATGGTCGCGGACGCGGGCCTGCAACTGGATCAAGGCTTGCCAGAGCGAGGTGTCGTTTTCCTGATAAAGAACGCCTTTGAGCAAGCTGATGACGAGGATGGAGAGGTCGTTGCTACCGGCAGTCTCTGCCGTGTTGAAGTCCAAAGCGCTATTCAAGGAAATTCCTATCTGACAAAAATAACCCGGGGCAGGCGGGCGCGGCGGCTGATGGCGGGTTGTTCGGCGGTTTCTGCAGTCCAGCAGATGACTTCCAGCGTTGCCTCATCAATCACCGCCTTGAACTGGTCGCTGCCCAGTTGCAGGTAGGCGACCAGC
>CAZLPR010000265.1:0-3402 GCA_964561415.1 uncultured Dechloromonas sp.
CTTTTCCTGCGCGCGAGTCGCCACGGACTGGGCGTTATATGCTTGAGATTGCAGGGATCTCGCCTGCTGCTCTGCCTGCTCAGCATTGCGCTGCGCCTGTTGCTGCTGGATCTGACTTAAAAACCCGCTACTCAAACCCTGCATCGAGAAGGTGGACGAAGCCGCCATATCGGCAATCTTACCTACGCGACAACGGAATCACGCGGTTACGCTGATCACCGACCCAGTCTTCTGTCCGAACGCGTTAGTCACCGGCTTGGGGGGTTCTTCCTTTAGCTCAACCCGTTCAGCCGGACGCGACTCGCGCGGCTCGACGGACTTTGCCTGTTGCGACTGCGGAGCCTGGCTGGTTTGATTTGTCTGATTTGCCTGATTGGTGGCATTGGTAAAAGCACTGCCCCCAGACGCAATTGAATTAACGTTCATTACGCTCTCCCACGTTAAACATCTCTCAATTAACTTTACACCATTGGAAAAAATCTTCCAGATGAATTGCCCACTCAAAACCTTATGAGTGCCGGTTGATTTTCCAGGCAACCTGACAAAGAGGGCAAAACACGATGTTGCGGATCTCCTGTATTTTTAATTACAAAATTGCTGCGGTGCACAATTTTTGCCGATAGTACGTTATACTCGTCACCGAACTTATCGCTAACCTCATTTCGGAGACAACCAAATGTCTATCAATGCTGAACAATTCGCCGCCGCCAACAAAGCCACTGTTGATTCCCTGTTGTCTGTTGCCAACACCGCCCTGGCTTCTGCCGAGCGTATCGCTGCCCTGAATCTGAATACCGCCCGCTCCGCATTGGAAGACACCGTTTCCGGCGTCAAGACCGTTCTCGGTGCCAAAGACCCGCAGACCGCACTTGCTGCTCAGTCCTCATTGGCCCAACCGGCGGTTGAGAAAGCAGTTGCCTACACCCGTTCGGCTTACGAAATCACTTCGGAAGCACAGCAAGAATTGGCCAAAGTGATCGAAGCCCAGTTCGGCGACTTTCAGAAATCCATAACCAACATGGTTGAATTAGCGACAAAATCCGCACCGGTTGGTTCTGAAGGTGCAGTTGCCGCCATCCAGAACGCAATTGCTGCTGCCAACTCAGCTTTCGGCAATATGAATACTGTGGCCAAGCAATTTGCTGAAAAAGCGCAAGCCAACATTGCTGCGATTAGCAAAAAAGCCAAATAAAACTCTCGAGTCCTTCGAAATCAAAAGCCTCGCAAAATTTGCGGGGCTTTTTTGCGTGTGCGCCCAGCATGGGCGCACTCCTGCGGGTGTAAGTCCCCACCGTAAGTCGACTACAACGAACGAAGTGAAACGCAACGGCACCAGGGGCCAGCCGTTATTTTTGTACCCCCTTCGGAGTGCGTCGCAATGCAGGCTATTTCTGCCAAACGTCGCGTGCAAAATATCCGGCCGCGCTCAAAGAACAACTTGGGGCTTTCACAACAACATACGGCAGCTTTAAATTTCTTGATTTAACTGTCGATATTTTTTACAGGCACCATAACCAAAATAGTAACAAAGCCAATAAGTCAATGATTTTTTTACGTTATTAAATTTTGGCTTAAATTATGCTGAATATTTTGCGAGACAATGGGTTTGCTGAAAATTGCATGAAGAATCGCGGCGAATCCAGCATCTGATTAGCTCCATAAACACAGTTCATATTTCTTCATCGAACGCGACACTCCTCTGAGGAGCTCAAAATGAAACTTCCAAAACTGATTATGGCAACCATGCTCGCCAGCGGATTGTGCGCATTGACGACCCAGCAAGCCTATGCGGTGAATCTCCCGATCTGTAATTCGCCCATAAACTGCCTTACATTCGGCGACTTCAACATATATTCTCTGCCCTTGCTCGACCAGCAGGCTGGCGGTGATGGTGTGCCAAAACCGGGCGAACCCTTCTACGCCCCTGCAACCTACGGCGCGATCCAGAACAACACGATCATCGGCATCAATAACGGAAACTCCACCGAGACCGGCAACCCGTCAGCCACCACGGATGGTTCCTTCAATACGCCGTCGCCCAACAACAGTACCAATGAGACATTTTCCACAGCCACGGCGGCCGACCCAAGTGGCGGCCCAGCCATCGGTGACGGTCGCAGTTGGGATACGACCGTCGGTGCGCTGCAAACATTGATCGGCGGCGCCACCAATCCGCTGGTAGCGTTTTTCGCTTTCAATGAAACTGGTACTGGTACCGGCCTCTTGAGCACCGACCTGCTGATCTGGGCCCGAGTGACACTTTACGACTACGCTGCCAACGGCGATGTTCTCGGCAGTACTTCCTTCTATCTCAGCGGCGACGGCTCCACCACCACCCCCGACGAAAACTCTCTTCCGAGTACGGTCAATGCCACGCAAGCGACCGTCGGACCTTGGGTTTACGTGCACGCAGGGATATGCGTGGACGGCTCTGGCGCCTTTGCCGGTTTTCCCACGAATGGAAATTGCGATGAGTTCCCGGGGACTTCGGTGAAAAACCAAAATAATCTGGGTCAAAACGCTGCCGCCTTTGCCATCAACAGCCCGGATCTCGATACCGCAATCCAAAGTGGGAATTACGATGTTTTCTCGCTTGACTGGAAAATGGCTTATATCAACGGCGGAGGCGAAACCGCCTGGTTGATGCCGGCAGGTATCGACGCAAACTGCCCTCCAGGTTCTACCGACCCGATCTGCGTTCCGATCACCGTTCCCGAACCTTTATCGCTCAGTTTGCTGGGTATCGGCCTGCTTGGCTTGGCTCTATCCCGCCGCACCACCGTTCGACATCATTGACTTGAGCTAATTTTGAATACGACATGACTGAGTAAGAACGACGACCTGCCAATACAGCAAATCGACCAAGTGCCTCGCACCAGCGGGGCATTTGTTTTAAATCTTGTTTCCTCAGTTGGACGCATCCGTTGGTGCGATTGGGTGGGATGGCCGGCGCGACACAACAACAATGGCTTGCCGGAAATGAATGAGCAGTGAATTGAGAAATCAAGGCTAAAGCATATGGAATGAGCTAACGGCCTTCAATCAGTGCCTAATGACGCCAAATATACAAAGCCGCACAGAACGCCACGCCGACGAGATAGAGTTGCGCGGTGCCGGAAGTCGCATAGGGATAAAGCATCATTGCAACACCGATTCACTTCACCTTGTTGAGCGACAGGCGCCTGCCGTAGCGGTAGGCTGCAATGCCGATCAGGCCGAAGAAAATGGCGCCCATGAGATAAGCCGGCGTGGGCAAGCCAAGGCTGCCGAGGCTGTCCAGTTCATCCATGGCGTTTGCCCGGCCGCCCCCGTTTCACCCAGTACTGAAATTCCGCTTCATAAACCTCGACATCGAGTTCCATGACTTGCGCTTGCAGCCGCGCCTGGGCATCGGCGACGGCC
>CAZLPR010000266.1:0-3352 GCA_964561415.1 uncultured Dechloromonas sp.
GCCAAGCCATTCGGCGCCCGCTCCCAGGTTTCATCGGCATCCTCAAGCGCCGTCGCGAGTTGCGGCTCGACTTCGCGGAGCAGCGGCGCCGCTTCCGCCGAAGAGCCAGCTGACACAACTGGCGGTTTGGCCTGACTACGCAGCCGGTGCATGCGCAGCGCAACAAAAACCATATAAATCGCGACCAGCGTAATCAGGACGATGACGCCTTCGCGTACTCCCAGCGTCATCCCACCTAATTCCAGCGCTGGCATCTGGCCTGTGCTCACGAAGGCTTAGAAACCCGCCGAGTACTGCAGGCCAATGAGATGGGCGCTGCTGTCGTATTCACCCCGCAAGGTGCTGCCATTTTTATTCTGCTCGATGCTCGTGTCGCGCACGTAGAGATAGGCGTAACCGAGATCGAACTTGCCGGTTTTGCCGGTGTTCCATTGGCTGCCCAGTGACAACCAAAGGCGATCATTGTCGGGCACGCGAGCGGTACGGTTGGCGTCACTGACTGGCGACCGATCATAGGCAAAACCGAACTTCAGCTTCAGCGCATCGCTCGATTTATAGGCAGCGCCCCAGGCCAGACGCCATGAATTGCCGTAATTAAAGTTTTCCAAAGCAACTAGCGCGCCGCTGTTGGCGCTGGTGACATTGAGCGATTGCAGCGTGTTCCAGCGCGTGTAGGAGAGATCGCCCATCGCTTCCCAACGGTCGGAAACCTGCTGCCAAACGGAGAGAATGAAAGTATCCGGCAGCTTGACGTCGGCCCGGATCGGCAGCACGTCGTTGGCCGTGCCTTCCAGCCGGTAGTCAATGGCTGAACGGTAGGACACGCCGACCCGCATGGCGGGCGACAACGTAAATAGCGCGCCGGCATTCCAGCCCCAGGCGCTGTCATCGCCTTGCAACTGGGAGTTCAAGCTGGTCAGCTCGGCATCGATGGTTTGGTAATTGACGCCAAAACCGAGCGAAATCTTGTCGTTTAACCGGTAAGCGATCGACGGGTTGTAATTGACGGTTGTGATCTCGGACTTAATCGACTGGACGCGGCCGATCCAGTTCGAGTTTTCATATTCGGTCGCCAGGCCGAACGGCGCCGAAATCCCCAGGCCGAGGAAGAGCTTCGGCGACAGCTGCCATGACACATAGAGATTGGGCACGGCAGCCCAACTGCCCGCATTGCCGCCATTGCCGCCCGTCGCCAGCGGGTCGCCGCTTGAACCACCATTTTTGAACTTGTAGCTTGGCCCGATGCCAGTCACGCCGCCCGACAGATGGATGCCCGGTAATTGCGTCATCCCGGCCGGGTTGAAAAATACGGTACTGGCATTGTCCGCCACCGCAGCCGAACCGGCGTAAGCGGTGCCCAGTCCGCTGGCATTTTGCTCCCAGAGCTGGAAGGCGGCAGCCGAGGCGGTGCCGGGAAAAATGGCCAGCAACAAGGCGGGCACGGTGCGCAGCGTCAGAGATTTCATTGCATTGTTCCTGGAAAGGCAGGCTAATTGATTAACTGCGTGATTTTATTACATTTCCGCCGGCCCTTCGGCGGGAACCTCACGCTTGTTGCCATCGGTATCAATCGCCACATAGGTGAGTTCGGCTTCGGTCACTTTGACAATAATCGGATCGCTGTAATTTCGCTCGGCATAAACCTCAACCTTGACCGTAATCGAGGTGCGCCCGACGCGCTCAATGTCGGCATAAAGACTAACGATATCGCCCACCGACACCGGCTGTTTGAACAGGAAGGAATTGACCGATACCGTTGCCACCCGCCCCCGCGCCCGACGCATGGCGGGAATGGCGCCGGCAACGTCAACCTGGGCCATCACCCAGCCGCCAAAAACATCGCCGTTTTGATTCAGATCGGCCGGCATGGGCACGACACGCAGTGTCGAATGCCGGGAAGGTAGCGTGATGCGGTCAACGGTCATTTTGGGCTCAAATTCAAAATAAAGACTGATTTTCGCGGAAAGCCGCCAGTTTTCATATACTGGCGAGCGCACCCCATAAAAACGATCAGGATCATCCCCCCCACATGCGTCGCGCCTCCGCCCTACCCAAACCACCCGCCGGCCAGCCGCCGGCCGAAACCCACATCTGGCTAACCCTGCGCACGCTGTTCCCTTACCTCTGGGCCTACCGTTTGCGCGTCATCGCCGCCCTCGCCTGCCTGGTGGCGGCCAAAGTAGCCAATGTCGGCGTACCGCTGATTTTCAAGGAGATGATTGACGGCCTTTCACCCGGCCAGCAAGTCCTGGCGCTACCGGCCTTGCTTCTGGCTCTCTACGGCGCACTGCGTTTTTCGACGGCACTATTTACCGAATTACGCGAAATTCTCTTTGCCCGCGTCACCCAGCGCGCCGTGCGGCAAGTCGCCCTGGAAGTCTTCCGCCACCTGCATGCATTAAGCCTGCGCTTTCATCTTGAGCGCCAGACCGGCGGCGTCTCGCGCGATGTTGAACGCGGCAGCCGCTCGATCTCCAGCCTGATTTCCTACACGCTTTACTCGATCCTGCCGACGCTGGTCGAAATCGGCCTGGTTCTCGGCATCCTGTTCGTCAAATACGACGCCGGCTACGTGCTGATCACGCTGGTTTCGCTGGTCAGCTACATCGTTTTCACCGTCAAGGTGAGCAATTGGCGTATCGACATCCGCCGTGCCGTCAATGAAAACGACTCCGCCGCCAATAGCCGCGCGGTGGACAGCCTGCTCAATTACGAAACGGTCAAATACTTCAACAACGAAGCCTGGGAAGCGCGGCGTTACGACGAGCAAATGCTCAAATGGGAAAACGCCGCGACCAAGAGCCAGACCACGCTCGCCTTCCTCAACCTCGGCCAGCAGGCGATCATCGCCCTCGGCGTCACGGCCATGATGTGGCGCGCGGCAAGCGGTGTCGTGGCCGGCGAAATGACCATCGGCGACCTCGTGCTGGTCAACGCCTTTCTGATTCAACTTTATGCGCCGCTGAACTTTCTCGGCATTGTTTACCGCGAAATCCGCCAGGCTCTGACCGACATCGAGCGCATGTTCCAGTTGCTGCAGCAAAATCGGGAAATCGCCGATGCGCCAGACGCCCATGAACTGCCGGCCGGGCCGCTGGGAATCAGTTTCGATGCGGTTAGTTTTGGCTACGAGCCAGACCGCCAGATCCTCAAGGACGTCAATTTCTCCATCGCACCCGGCAAAACCGTCGCTGTCGTCGGCCATTCCGGCGCCGGCAAATCAACCCTTTCGCGCCTGCTGTACCGCTTTTACGACGTCACCGGCGGCAGCATCCGCATCAACGGCCACGACCTGCGCAGCCTGAAACAAGCCAGCCTGCGCGCTGCAATCGGCATCGTGCCGCAGGACACG
>CAZLPR010000267.1:0-3332 GCA_964561415.1 uncultured Dechloromonas sp.
GGCCAGATGCTCGTGGCAGGGGGCGAGCGCCGCGTCGTCGAGATGTCCGGTAATCCATCCGGTTTCCATCTTGGCCGCGGTGAGCAGGGCACCCAATTCGTCGTGCAGTTCCCGCGCCAGCCGAGCTTTTTCTGTCTCGCGGGCGGTGGTCAGATAACTGGCCAGGTCGCTCAACTCGTCGGTGCGTTCCCGGACCAGGGTATCAAGGCGCTCGTTTTCGCTTTGCAGCAAACTGGCGATTTGTTCGCGCAGCTTGAACTGGCGCTCAAGGACGATGAACAGCAGGGCCATCAGCGCCAGGGCGCCAAGCGCCAGCGAGACCACCACCCAGCGCGTGCGTTCGACATGGCGGGTCGAACGGGTGAATGATTGCTCTCCTTCGTCCGCCAGCCGCGCCTTCAGGCCGAGGATGCTTTCCCGGATGCGATCGGTGTAGCGCTTGCCCTGTATCCGCGTTTCCTCGCCGGCCATGCCACGCTCGACGGCATTGCTGAGGCTGCGCAACTTGATTGCCACCAACCCGGAAAGGTCGGCCAGAGCCGCATCATTTTCAGGGCCCGGCTCCAGGCGCTGACGAATTTCCTCCAGAGTCTCATTCGCCGTCGCCTGGGTCTTTTCATAGGGTTCAAGATGGGCGCGGTTGCCGCTTAACAGGTAGCCGCGTACGGCATTTTCTGCATCCATCAGCTGGATCAGCAGGCTGTCGAGATGCTCGACCTTTTCGGCCTGCTGCTGCAGCCCGGCGAGCGCCTTCAGGCTGGCCGTCGCCTGCCAGTGGCTTGAGGCGAGCAGAAGCAGAACGAGGGCCGAGCCGAGTGCAAGCAACAGGTGATGCCACTTGCGGGCAAGGTGTCCGCGCAGCGGCGCCAGAGACGAAAGGGGATTTACTTGCATGCTGCATTGCCTCCTTCCCTGTCCCGAGACGATCGGCCAAGGCGTGCAGGTGGCGTCCTACAGGCGATTCAGTCGAATCTGACAGCAAGTTCGGGTACTTGCTCATACGATGAAACGACATCCCGGCAATCCTGCCGTGGGGGAAATCCAGCAAATTTCCAATGGGCGAAGGTGATCAACGATGAATCGCAATATCAGTCTCGCAACCCTGCTTTTACTCGGTGTCCTGCCGTTCGGTGCGAACTCTGCCGAGGCTACATCGGCTTCCGCCGGAAGCCCTCCAACCAGAAGCGCACCGGCTGAGGCAGCCACCAAAGCTCAACCAGCACCGATATTTGATGCTCTTGACGGCTATGTGACCAAGGAAGAAGCCAAGCGTTCAGCCGATGTCACTGTCCGCTTCGCCGGGCTTGATAGCCACCGCGACGGCAGGATGCATGAGCGCCTTTTGGCCGTTGGCGGAAAGACGGCGGTGAATGGATCGGCCTGGTTGTCGGCAAATATGGTCGGCGCAACAGGCTGGGTAGCGGCGCACCGATCGATGCCATAAAAGTTGACCGCCAAGGTTTCGGGCAATGCCCTTGACGGATGCTGTGCTCCTGGCTGCCCAAGGTTTGTTTGCAGCCAAGGCGACAGTCAGTCGGCCAGGTGTCGTTGGTTCGGAGAATTCCCCGCCATCGGAAGCCGGGAAATCTCCCTCAGACCGTCCGCCTCAGACCGGGGTGGCGGCAGGTGTCGGCGGGTCGAAGAAATAACCCTGGTAGAAGTCGAACTGCAGATCCTGGCAGCGTTGCGCACGCTGACTCGAGTCAACTTTCTCGGCCAAGAGTTGTACCGGAAAATGGCGCAACTCTTTGATCAGCGAGTCGAGATGCTCATCATCAAGTTGCGGTAGATCGACCTTGATAATATCGGCGATCCGCAGCAAGGGCATGTACTCGTCGCGGCAATCGTAGAAGTCATCGAGCGCGAAATGGAAGCCGCGGCGCTTCAGGTCGGCACAACGAGCGACGATATGCTCATCGATTTTGATGGTTTCGAGCAGTTCGAGCACGACCCGGTGGCTCGGCAAGGATTCAATGCGAGTTGAAAACAGCAACTCGGCATCGACATTGATGAAGCCAGGAAAACCTGACAGCACCTGCTGCCTTTGCCTGTCGTCATCGTACACAAGGTGAATGACTTGATCGGTGGCCAGCGCATCGTCGGTTACTTGCGCCGCGGCGGCATCCCCCTTGCGGTGCAGCAGCTCAAAGGCGGCCACATGGTATTTTCGATCCCGGATAGGCTGTGCCGACACCCGGATATCGTTTGATTTCTTGAGCATGATTTTCCCTTTCCTGGGAGGCCTCATTCTGCGTGACGCAGCCGTCCGACATGATGTTCAGCGGCAGCCGGTTGCTGATCGGTGACCATCGTCCGATGGCCGACCAACAGCAGGAAGTTAAAGCCATGTTTGGATTTCATCACTTGGCTCCTGGCAATCAGGTGACTTGCTCTGACCGCTCCCCGGAGAGCCTTTCAGGGAGCTTGATTTGATGATATGAAAATGGTCTGCAATATGCTGTCGGAAAGCACTGAAACGATTGTAGGAGTGATCTTGCCAAGGTCGGGGATCGGGGATAAGCAATAGCGGCAATAGCGCTTGGCAATCACTCGACTCGTCGTCGGAAAATGCGGTCAAGACGCAAATCCGGATCACGGTATCGGTCTATGTGACGGTCATCCACTCGTTGCGCGCCGCGCTGTAACTGGATACGCAGTAGGGCACCAGATAGTTCAGGCCAACCTGAAACCAGGAAAGCGGTAGACCATCAAGCAGCCGGCCACTGTAGTTGATCAGATTCACAATATCGTGCCGGCCACAATGGCCGCCTTGATCGCTGCCTGAACGATGGGGCGCTTACAGGCCGTTTAAAGGCCTGTGTTTATTGCCATAAAGATGCCGTGTTTTCATGTCAGGAGGGCATGAGCGGATTCACGAACCAGGCGGCTGATCAATTCGTTATCGGCCTCCGGTTCCAGATCCTGAGGCTTGCCCATCTTGCCGGTGGGTTTGGTAACCAGTTGCCCGGCTTCCAGCGCCGTCACGTATTCGCCGGTACAACTGCGGCAATAGACGTGATCGCCCGCCTGCTGCCCCTTGCGCAGGACCAGCGTCGGGCCGCACATCATGCATTCGTGTAGCGGAATACCTTCATCGCTGTGACCGACAATATGGTGCAGCGCGCCTGCCTGGCCCAGCGCCACGAAGCGTTCGCCAAATGCCCGGTCGAACTGACTGCCAAGATTTTCCTCGATGATCGCCAGTGCTTTCTCGATCGGCATGCCGCGTCGATAGGGGCGGGTGCTGGTCATTGCGTCAAAGGCGTCGCAAATGCCGACGATGCGCGCATCGAGCGGAATGTCCAAGCCGGCGAGACCCCGCGGGTAACCTT
>CAZLPR010000268.1:0-3311 GCA_964561415.1 uncultured Dechloromonas sp.
CTGGGGCTGGAAAGGCAGGTCGAGCTTGTTCTCCGGCACGGCCCGGCGCAGGCGGGTTTCGAGCGACATCCGGAAGGTGACGCGCTGGTTCATCAGCGGGGTGTGCGAACGGATGGTATTGCCGCCCACGGCCTTCGCCTCGTACATCGCCGTGTCGGCATGGCGGAGCAGGGTTTCGCCATCGCTCGCGTCTTCCGGGAAAAGGCTGATGCCGATACTGGCGCTGGTGAAGAAATGCGACTCCTCGCCGGCAAATGGGGCGGCTACCGCTTCTTTCAGCTGCATGGCAGCGTCGACCGCTGCTTTGGCGTCGGCGGCCGGACTCATCAGCACGATAAACTCGTCGCCACCCTGGCGGTAAAGCGCACAGCTGGCCGGCATTTTTTGGGTGAGGCGCTGCGCCACCATCTGCAACAACTGATCGCCGGCTCGGTGGCCGAGCGTGTCGTTGATATTCTTGAAGCGATCAAGGTCAAAAAACAGCACGGCGACTTTATTGCCGCCTTTCTTGGCGGCCTGGATGGTGTCGTGCAAGTTTTGGGAAAAAAGCAGGCGGTTGGGCAGACCGGTCAGCACATCGTGCTGGGCGAGAAATTCCATTTCTTCCTGATGGTTGCGCCGATCGGTGATGTCGGTGACCGAGCCGACCATCTGGTAGGCCTTGCCACGCACCGCCAGGCCACGCGAGCCGATCCAGCGATAGGCGCCATCTTTGGCCAGCACCCGGTATTCACAATAGAAATAGTCGGTTTCTCCTTTCAGGTGGCGCGCAACCGCTTTGTTGTAGATGGCTCGGTCATCGGGGTGAACCAGTTTCAGCCAGGCATCGGTATCTGGCAGAAAGTCCTCCTGATAGCCGAGAATTTCCAGCAAGCGGGTGCCGACATGCAGTTTTTTGGTGAGCGGATTCCATTCCCAGAAACCATCATGGGCGGCGAGCATGGCCATATCGTAGGCGCGGCGGACCGACTGGAAATTTTGCCATTCAGTCTGGGCCAGCCAGGCGAGGCCGCCAAACGCGGTAATGAGCAGCATGGCAAACCACGGGCCAGGCGTGTGCAACATGCCGATGACGCTGACGAGCAGCGCCAGCACCATGACAATTAACGGTAGTTTGTGGATTTTTTGGTGATACCGAGGCGATTGCGATAAAGCAAGTTGTGATGGGTGCATAGCTCAATAATACCGGGCTCAGCCGCCGGTCATCGACATAAAGCGAACGACGTGAGGCGCATCCATTTGTTGCGTGAAATCGTGGCCGAATGGCTTGATGCCCATGCTGTCGACAATTGCTTGACGCAATGTATCTGCGCTGCTGTCGGTGCGCAAGATCTGGAGCAAATTAACCGCATCGTTTTGGCCGAGACAGGGATAAAGCTCGCCTTGGGCGGTAATCCGCACCCGGTTGCAGGTGTCGCAGAAATTATGGCTGTGTGGCGAGATGAAGCCGATACGCGATGCCGAGCCGGGGGTTCGCCAGTAACGCGCCGGGCCGCCGGAGTTTTCGCTCGAGGGAATCAGTTCAAAGTGCGGCGCCAGCATCTGGCGGGTTTCCTCGGAGGAAATATAGGTGTTGTTGCGACCGTGGATGTCGCCCAGCGGCATTTCTTCGATAAAGGAAATGTCGAGTTCGTTATTGACCGCGAACCGCACCAGATCGACGAATTCATCGTTATTGGTGCCGCGCATCATGACGACATTGAGTTTTGTTCGCTCAAAGCCGGCGGCACGAGCGGCGTCAATGCCTTTCAAAACTTTGTCCAGATCGCCAATCCGGGTGATTTTTTTGAAACGCCCGGCGCGCAGGGTGTCGAGGCTGATGTTGATGCGGCTGACGCCGGCATCGCGCAGCGGCTGAGCGAAACGGTCGAGTTGCGAGCCATTGGTGGTGAGCACCAGATTATCCAGGCCGGGCAGGGCGCCCAAGCGTTCGATCAGCCACATCGCGTCCTTGCGCACCAGCGGTTCGCCGCCGGTGATGCGCAGTTTGCTGACGCCAAGTCCGACAAATACGCTGGCGACACGCAGGCATTCTTCCAGGCTCATTACTGCATGGCGCGGCAGAAAAGTCATTTCTTCGGCCATGCAGTAGGTGCAGCGAAAATCGCAACGGTCGGTAATCGACAGACGAACGTAGGTGATGCGCCGGCCGTATTTGTCGACCAGTGTTCCCTCCGCGTGCTGCAGCGTCGCCGGGTCGATTGTCGGCTTGAAGTCAGCCAGGCCGATCGGGGTGAATTCTGGCCTCAGGGTTTCGTTTTGCATGGCTGGCAATCTGGGGGTGGCCGAAAAATAAATTCGCTTGAATGGCTGCGGATTATCAATTCTTACGTGTGATGCGACAAGTAGAGATATCAAAAATAGAAAACGTTCCCGTTTTATGCTCGTTATCGCTGAACGGATCGCCTCCCGGCGCTTATCGAGTGCGGCTTGTTACGGTCAACCATCTAAAACAGCCTGTTTTTGCGTCACATTTTGACCGGGTGTTTCGACAGCTTGCGCTGCAAGGTGCGGCGGTGCATTTTCAACGCCCGGGCGGTGGCCGAGATATTGCCCTCGTTTTCGCTCAAAATTCGCTGAATATGTTCCCATTCCATTCTGTCGACCGAGAGGGGTTCTTCTGAAATCGGCAGATCAAAGTCCGGCCCGGCGCTGGCTTCGAAGGCGCTGAGAATGGCTTCGATTTCTGCCGGTTTGGCGAGGTACTGAATCGCCCCGAGTTTGACTGCGTCGACGGCTGTGGCGATGCTGGCGTATCCGGTGAGGACGACAATTTGGCAATCCGGGTTGATAGCCAGCAACTCGGGAATCAGTGCCAGGCCTGAGCTGCCATTCAGGTTGAGATCAAGGACAATGCGAGCGGCCCGTGTTTCTTCTGCCAATTGCCGGGCCGAGTTGGCATCCAGCGCACCCAGGGCAGTCAGGCCATAGCGTTCGAGGGTACGGACCAAAATGGCATTAAAAATGGGGTCGTCATCAATGACCAGGATTTTTTCGTTCATGGGGCTGTCTGTGGGAGTTCAATACGAGCTAGGGCGCCACCCTCTTCAGGGTTGCTGAGCGTCAGTTGTCCGCCCAGTTGGGCGATCGCGGTTTGGGTCAGCATCAAGCCCACGCCACTGCCCCGTTCATGGGCGGGAAAGCTGTGTTGACCGCCGAGTTGCAGTACGCTGGGTGGAAAGCCAGGGCCGTAATCGCGGATATCGATACAGATATTCTGGCTGCACCAAGTCAGCCGGATTTCCAGCGGCGTGGTCGTTGCGTTCGCGGCGTTGTTGAGCAAGTTGAGCACGGCCTGTTCCAGGCGCGGG
>CAZLPR010000269.1:0-3308 GCA_964561415.1 uncultured Dechloromonas sp.
CCTCGAAGCGGAAAAAGCCGGCCTCGTCGCCCGCGTAATTCCCGCCGATGACTTGCTGGTAGAAACCCTGAAAGCAGCGCAAACCATCGCCGGCTACTCGCTGCCGGTGGTCATGATGATCAAGGAATCGGTCAATCGCGCCTTCGAATCTTCGCTCAACGAAGGCCTGCTGTTCGAGCGCCGCGTCTTTCATTCCAGCTTCGCGCTGGAAGACCAGAAAGAAGGCATGGCGGCCTTTGCCGAGAAGCGCAAGCCGGTGTTCAAGAACCGCTAACGCCGGCGCTATACCAGCGGGCGCCAATGCACTCGGCAGTCAGGCGCCCTGGTCCGCAGCTCGTCTTAGCACCAACGTAACTGAGCTCTGTTAATCTCAACTTATCAATCTTCCCGCCCCCGACGCCATGCCCGCCTCTTATTACACACCTCAGCGCACTTTGGCAGCCATTGCGTTGCTGGCATTCAATGCCGCGGCAGCCGATGAGGCCGATTTTTACTTTGCCGAGCTGCCGGTGGTAGCCACGGCAAGCCGCTTGCCGCAGCGCCTGGACAAGGCGCCAGCCTCGGTCACCGTGATCGACCAGGCCATGATCAAAGCTTCCGGGGCGCGTCATCTGAATGACGTTTTGCGGCTGGTGCCCGGCTTTCAGACCTTTCCCGGCAATACGGACGGGGCGCGCGTGGCCTATCACGGGCTGAATGACGAAGAATTTTCACCGCGAGTACAAGTGCTGGTTGATGGCCGCTCGATGTATTCGCCGGTGTTTTCAAACGGTGTCAATTGGTCGCTCATGCCGGTTGCGCTGAGCGATATCGAGCGCATCGAAGTGGTGCGCGGCAGCAACAATGTCTCTTACGGCAGCAATGCCTTTCTCGGCGTCATCAACATTATTACGGTCGACCCGGCTTTGACCCGTGGTTTTTCGGTCTCGACCAACCAGGGCAGCCAGGGCGTTCGCGACTACACGCTACGCGCCGGTAGCGCCCTGGGTAAAGTTGGCAATATCCGCTTGACCTACGAGCAGAAGGATGACGACGGCCTGACCGATCGCTATGACTGGCGCGACTACAACCGCTCCCGTCTTTTTAACGTTCGTGCCGACTTTCAACCGACGACGCTGGATAGCGTCGAAATCAGCCTGGGCCGGGTCGAGGCGAGCAATCTTTTCGGACGCTTGCAAAAAAATGGCAGCACGGTGCTGCCGGTCAGCAAAATAGATGACCCGCTGCGCGACTACGACCAGTCGAGCACCTTCCTGCAAGCTCAATGGCGCCGCGTACTCGGCGAAGGCGCCGAATTCACCCTGCGTTACGCCTTCACCGAAGACTGGGCGAGCGACATCCATGTCGAAACCAATCTCAGCGCATTCAAAACTGCCGGCGTCACGACGCCGACCCTCCTGCAGGTCGATAACTATGGCGGCCAGAGCCGGACGCACGAAATTGAGGCATTGCACCAATTCTCGCCGGCCGACAACACACGCATCGTCTGGGGTGGTAGCGGGCGCTACAGCAGCCTGACCAGCCCGGACTTTCTCTATGGCCGAGCCTCGGCAGAACGTTCGGTCGGGCGCCTGTTCGGCAATCTTGAATGGCAACCCGTGCACTGGTTTACCGGCAACCTCGGTTTGTCGATCGAAGATGACTCGCTAGCCGGCACCCACGCCTCGCCGCGCATCAGTACCAATTTTCATTTGAACAGCGAAAATACGATCCGCTTTGCTTACGGCAAAGCCTATCGTACCGGGAGCAGCATTGATTATCTCGGCGACCGGCGCAATCTACCGCTGACAACGGTTTCCGGCACCCCGATTGCCAGCGGCAGCGTTTATCGCCGACGCTTCCTCGGCAACCCCGACATGCCCTCGGAGAAACTTGAAACCTTCGAAATCGGCTATCTCAGCGAGTGGAAAAAGCTGCGTATGTCATTCGATGTGCGCGGCTTTATCGAGAAAGTTCCCAACCGCTTGCTCGGTCCTGTCGACCGCGTATTGCCGGACGGCTATTGCGATGCGCTCGATCTGGTTTTAGATCCCGTGTGTACCGGCATCAGAGCGGGCTACACGACCCCCATCCAACGGGTGAAAACCCAGGGTGTCGAATATCAGTGGCACTGGCAACCTTTCGATCAAACACGCTTGCAAGTTAGCCAAGCCTTTATTCACATCTCCTCCGAGTTTCTCCCCGGCGTCCCCTACAACCAGCGCATCGAATCCCTGACCAATCAGTCGGCGCCAACGCATACGACATCAATGCTCCTGATGCAGAAACTGCCATTCGGGGTCGACCTGTCACTCGCCGGCTACTGGCTTGGCGCGCATCGCTGGTCGCAAAACACCGCCGTACCGGGTTATCAGCGCCTCGATGCCCGCCTCGCCTACCCGTTCAAATGGGCCGGCCAGCGCGGTGAAATCGCCTACACCGTGCAATCACTCGACGGTGAGCATATTGAATACAAGGGGCCGAATGGCAACAACATTGACTCGATCCTGGCGGCACGGATTGTTGAGCGCCGCCAATGGGTCAGCCTGCGCCTCGATTTTTAAGCTTGGGATTGGCGGCAACCGGGCGCTGCCGGCGCTTAGGGACGCCAGCCGAAGCGCTTGAGCAGTTCGCCGGTTTCACAGACGGGCAAGCCCATCACGCCGGTGTAACTGCCGGCCAGATGCTCGACAAACATCCCGGCGCGCCCTTGAATACCATAGGCGCCCGCCTTGTCCATCGGCTCGCCGCTCAACACGTAATGACGGATTTCATCGGCATCGAGCAGGCGAAAACGAACTTCGCTGGTGGACAGCACATATTCGGTCCGCCCCAGATGTTCAACGGCAACACCGGTCAACACGCGGTGCGTCTGGCCGGACAACTGGCGCAAAATATGGACCGCATCGGCCGCATCAACCGGTTTGCCGATAATCCGACCATCGAATTCGAGCGTCGTATCGGCCGACAGCAGCGGCCGCTGCGGCCGTTTGCGCTCATTGAGAATATGCCGGCCGTGTTCCGCTTTGGCGCGCGCAACGCGTTCGACGTAAGCAACCGGCTCCTCACCCGGATACGGCGTTTCGTCGATCTCAGTATCGGCTCGGCCACCATCGCGAAAAATCAGGGTGTCGAAATCGATCCCCATCTGGTGCAGCAATTCGCGGCGGCGCGGACTGCGCGAAGCAAGGTAGAGGCGCATTATCCTTGATTCCTCAGTTGGACGTATCCGTTGGTGCGTTTGGGCGGGATGGCCTGCGCGAAGCAACGACGCGGCAGGCTCATGCCTGCAAGGAGGCGCGACAAAGCAGGACGCCCGACCAGACGTG
>CAZLPR010000270.1:0-3294 GCA_964561415.1 uncultured Dechloromonas sp.
CATCCTGGCCGGCGTCTGGCGCAACATGCACGCCGGCGACATCTACCGCGCCGACCCCATAGGCATCGGCGCATCGGGCGCCCGCTGGCTATCGTTACTGGTTGCCGGCTGGCTCATTCGCAACCCGCCGCGTTCGCTGCTCGACAACTCGCCACTAGGCGACTTATTGACCCGAAATCTCGACTTCAGCGGCATCGAACGCTCCATTGCCAAAGGCGCACTGCACGCAGTGAGCATCACCGCATCCGGTTACGAGTCAGGAGAAAGCATCAGCTTTTTCCAGGGCCATGCCTCAGCCCACCCTTGGCAACGCGTCCAGCGCCTCGGCATTCGATCAAAAATCGCCGTGCCGCACCTGCTCGCATCGAGCGCCATTCCCTTCGTGTTTCCGCCGGCCCGCATCCACCGCGAATATTTTGGCGATGGCTCAATGCGCCAGCTGGCCCCGATCTCGCCGGCCATTCACCTCGGCGCCGAGCGCGTGCTGATTGTCGGCAGCAGTCGAAAAAATGAGCATCTTGACCGGCAACGAGTCGAATCCCACCCCTCGCTGGCGCAGATTGCCGGCCATGCCCTTTCCAGTATTTTCCTCGATAGCCTGGAGGTCGACATTGAGCGCATGCAACGGATCAATCAGACGCTTTCTTCGATTCCACCCGATATCCGGGCGCAATCGACGATTCCGCTGCGCCCGATCAAAACCCTGATCATCGCACCCTCCGAACGCCTCGACCGGATTGCGGCCGAACACGCCACCGCCCTGCCCTGGGCGGTCAAACTCATGCTCAGCGGCATTGGTGCGATGAACCGTCACGGTGGTGCGCTGACCAGCTATCTACTTTTCGAAAAGCCCTACACGCAGACGCTGATCGATCTCGGCTATGCCGACACGATGGCCAAATCGACAGAAGTCGGTGACTTTCTGGATCTTTAAGGCGGTGGCATCAGGCTGGCAAATCAGCGCCAGACCAACGCATCCATGTTCAATCCTCGCCGGCCTGCGGTCCCAGCACTCTCAATATTTCCTCCAGGCTAGTCGCCCCCGCCTGCACTCTTTCAACGCTGTGATGGGCAATGCTGCGCAATCCTTTTTGGCGCACCGCCTTGCGAATTTCGAGGACGCTGGCGCCGCCGCCAATGCGGTCACGCAACTCGTCATCCAGGGTTAACACCTCATATAGCCCGACCCGTCCTTTATAACCACTGCCTTGACAATTGCTGCAACCCTTGCCGCGGCAGACCCGCTCAATCGGCGCAAAAGTGCGGCCCAAACGGTCACGCAAGACCTTATCGACCGCGACCTCTTCACGACAAAGCGGACAAACCTGACGGACGAGACGTTGGGCAATAATGCCCTCCAGCGCCGTCGCCACGACATAGGGCTTCAGGCCCAGGTCAAACAGGCGGGCGATGGTGGCAATCGCCGAATTGGTGTGCAGCGTTGAATAAACCAGGTGGCCCGTCAGCGCCGCATGAAAGGCGACTTCGGCTGTTTCGAAATCACGGATTTCGCCAAGCAGCACAACATCCGGATCCTGCCGCAACAGGGCGCGCAGAATGCTCGGAAAAGTCAGGCCGATTTTCTCGCGGACCAGCACCTGACCGGCCATATCGAGGTAATACTCGACCGGATCTTCGATCGTGACGTAATTTTTTTCCGGCGTCGCATCGTGCTGCAACAACGAATACAACGTTGTTGTCTTGCCGCTGCCGGTCGGCCCGGTGGCGAGAATAATGCCTTGCGGCCGCGCCACCATGTCGTTAACGCGAGCCAGATCAAACGGCGAAAATCCCAACTTGTCGAGGCCATGTACCGCCGAATTACGGTCAAGAATCCGCATGACCACTTTTTCACCGTTAATCGTCGGCAACGTGGAAATGCGCAGATCGACCATCCGCATCGGCGTTTTCACGGTAATCCGGCCATCCTGCGGCCGGCGGCGCTCGGAAATATCGAGTTCCGACATGATCTTGAGGCGCGATACCAATGACTGATGTATCTGGTGCGGAATATGAATCTTGTCGATCAGCACCCCATCAATCCGGTAGCGCACCACCACGCTCTTGGTGCGCGGCTGAATGTGGATATCGGAAGCGCCTAACCGGATCGCCTCAACAATGATCGCGTTGGCAATACGGATCGCCGGCGGCGACTCGGTATCGCGCAGCAAATCTTCAAGCCGGGTGATGTCGTCATCTTCAATGACAATCTCGATCCCTTCATAAGGGTCGGGCGAGCCGACAATACTTTCCAGCTCCTTGAAATCAACATTGCCACTGCCATAAATTTCATCAATTTTCTTGCGGATAGCCTCGATGTTGGCAGTCACGACATTCAGGTCAAGACCGGCGGTAAAGCGCACTTCGTCAATCAAACCCTCATCGAGCGGGTCGGCCATGCAGAGCAACAGCCGTTTGCCGTCGAGCTTGAGCGGCACAACCAGCTGGCGCAGGCAAAAGCTGTGCGGGATCAGCTCGGTGATGATCGGATCGACGCGAAACTCCGGCAACTGCACCTCTTCGATCAGCATGTCCTTTTTCAGCAGATCACGGATGTGCCGTTCATTAACCCAGTCTTTTTCCAGCAGCAGCGCAATCAGCGGCTCCTTGCGGCGCTCCTGGAGCAGACTCAACTCCTGCAACTGGGCGGACGAGAGCAGGTTTTTCTTGTGCAGCATGATGCCGAGGCGGCTGCGATGCGTTGCCGCCAGCTTTGAGAGCGCTGAAATTTCCTTCGCTTTCTGGGCATTTTCAGTCTTCAGCACCTTGTTGCGAGCGATCAGGTCGAACTGCTCGAGCGCCAGCGCCACCGTGACGCGCAGATCGTCATCGTTCCACGGCTTGAGAATGAACTTATAGACTGCGCCTTCGTTAATCGCCCCCATCACCGCGTCAGTATTGGCCTGGCCGGTCAGCATGATGCGGATGGTTTCCGGCGAGCGCAGCTTCACCTCATGCAGAAACTGCGCGCCGTTCATGCCAGGCATCATGAAATCGCTGATCACCAGATGCACCGGCCCTTCAGCCAGGCGCTCCAAACCCTCCTTGCCGCTCGCCGCAGTAATCACCTGGTAATTTTCCTGGCGGAAAACACGGGTCAGCGCCTTGACGATACCCAACTCATCATCGACCAGCAGCAGGCGATATTTCGGCGGCGTCAAATGGGTTGCGGGCGCTTGCGGCGCAGCGGTTTTGCCGGTGAACAAGCTGGCGTAATCAGGCATGGGGAACCGGGAAAAAAATAATTAGCGTCGTGCCGCCATCCGGCGTACTGTCGATTTCGATCCGGCCGCT
>CAZLPR010000271.1:0-3280 GCA_964561415.1 uncultured Dechloromonas sp.
CCGTTTGTCCACGGTCTACATGCCGGGCAGCAAGATCACCATGCTGCCCGATGCTGTCGTCCAAAATTACACGCTGGCCGGCGGCGTCGATTGCCCGGCGGGGTCGCTTTATCTGACGGTCAACGAATCGTTGGAAGTGGTGGGCGAGGAGTCGCGTTTGGAAATGGTGCATATCGCCGCCAATCTGCGCCATCACGAAATCGAGCCCTGGTTCAACGCCGAAACGGTCGGCGGTCCGCTGGCCGATCACCGTTTCAAGGACGAACTGCTTCATCTCTGGCACTTTGCCAACGCCTGCGAAGGTCGGCGCGGCAAGCCTTCGGCGATGCAGGGCAACAACGACTACAATTTTTCCATTGAAGGCGACTTGGCCGATCCGGATGCTTGTACGGTGCAAATTTCCGAACGCAAGCGCGGCAGTCCGCTCGACAAGCTGGTTGCCGAGCTGATGATTGTCGCCAACTCAACCTGGGGCGGCCTGCTCGCGGAAAAGAACATCGCCTGTTTGTACCGGGCGCAAACGCAGGGCAAGGTGCGGATGACCACTTCGCCGCTGCCGCATGAAGGTTTGGGCGTGGCGCAATATGCCTGGATGACTTCGCCATTGCGCCGTTACTGCGATATGGTCAATCAGTGGCAGTTAATCGCCTGTTTGAAGGGGGAAACGCCGGCTTTCGCCCAGAAATCGGCCGAACTGTTCGGCGCGATGCGTGACTTTGAAATGACTTACGCCGCCTACGCCGATTTTCAGCGTTTGATGGAGCGTTATTGGTGTTTGCGCTGGCTGCAACAGCAGGGACTGACTGAAGTGGACGCCACCGTGCGCCGCGAGACCTTGGTCAAAATCGATCATTTGCCGCTGATGCTCCGCGTGCCTTCGCTGCCGGGCGATCTGGCACCCGGCCAACGCGTCCATCTGGCGATTGAAACTATCGATCAGTTCACCCCTGAGTTGACCTGCCGGTTTCTCGGCCTGATCGGCGAAACGGCGCTTGTGCCGCAGCAGGAGGCGGCGCTTGTGGCGGATGCAGGGGGGGCGGCGGGGCAGTGAGTCGGGCTGCGTCAATGCTGCTCAACCGGCTGCCCGGCGTTTTCACGGCGGTGACGCCGCTAGCCTGGGGAATCGGCATCTCGGTGTTTTTCCATACGCTGGTGCTGTTTATGCATTTCAGCTTTCCCGAGGCCAGTAACGCCTGGCGCGAAAAGGCGCTCGACATCATTTTGGTCAATGCCAAATCGGTGCAGAAGCCGCGCGACGCGCAGGCGCTGGCGCAGTCCAATCTGGACGGCGGGGGCAATACCGATGAAAAGCGCCGAGCCAAAACGCCGCTGCCGGCGACCCAGCAGAAAATTGCCGGGACGGATATCCAGCAAATGCAGCGTCGGGTACGGGAGCTGGAGGCGACTCAACAAAAAATGCTGACTCAGGCCAAGAGCTTGCGTCACGTCGCCGACAGCCGGGCGCAGAGCGAACCGTTGGCGCCCGCCCCCGATATCAGCGGTTTCGATCTGGCTGAATCCGCCCGCGCCATGGCCCGGCTGGAAGGTGAGATCAGTAAATCAACCGACGAATACAGCAAGCGGCCGCGCAAGAAATTTATCGGGGCGCGGACTCAGGAATACCGTTTCGCCCAATATATTGAGGACTGGCGGCAGAAAATTGAGCGCGTCGGGACGCTGAATTACCCGGCCGCCGCTCGCGGCAAACTTTATGGTTCTTTGCTATTGACGGTGTCGATCAGTGCGGATGGCAGCGTCACGCGCATCGATATCAACCGATCTTCCGGGCACAAGGTGCTCGATGACTCGGCCCGCCGCATTGTCCAGATGGCGTCGCCGTATTCGCCATTTCCACCGAACATTCGGCGCGATACCGATGTGATCGAAATTACCCGGACCTGGTATTTCACCCAGGGCGACCAACTGTCTGCCAAATGAGGTCTGCCAAATGACCGATCTTTATGCTGTTTTCGGCAATCCGATTGCCCACTCCAAATCCCCGGCTATTCATACGGCGTTTGCCCGTGCCACGGCGCAGGATTTGCGCTACGAAACCCGGCTGGCTGCGGTCGACGGCTTTAAACAGGCAATTTTTGACTTTCAGGCAGCGGGCGGCAAAGGCGCCAACGTCACCGTGCCTTTTAAAGAAGACGCTTATCGCCTGTGCACTCAGCTTTCCGAACGGGCGGCACGGGCTGGCGCGGTCAATACGCTGACTTTTGCCGGGGCAGCAATCATCGGCGATAACACCGATGGCGCCGGCTTGATGCGCGATATCACGCAGAATCTGGGTTATTCGCTGGCCGGTCGGCGCATCCTGCTGCTCGGTGCCGGCGGTGCCGCGCGCGGGTGATCGCGTCCTTGTTGGCGGGGCGGCCGGCCTCGCTTTTTATCGCTAATCGCGGTGCGGACAAGGCGAAGCAACTGGCCGAGGCGTTTTCGGACATTGCCAGCGTCAAGGCAGGAAGCTTCTCTGAAACGGCAGGCAAAAGCTTCGATATTGTCATTAACGCAACGTCGGCCAGTCTTTCCGACCAAAGCCTGCCGCTACCGCCGGGGGGTTTTGCCGCCGGCTGCCTGGCCTACGACATGATGTACGCTAAAGGCGATACGCCTTTTATGGCGCAGGCTCGCGGCGAGGGCGCCGCGTGCTGTGCCGATGGTTTGGGGATGCTCGTCGAGCAAGCCGCGGAAGCCTTCTTTATCTGGCGCGGCATGCGCCCGGAAACGGCGACGCTGCTGAGCGAGTTGCGCACTGCGCTGAACACATGAAGACGCTGGGCCGCTGGGTCAAATGGACCTTGCTTGGCCTGATCGGGCTGTTTTTCATTTGGCAACTCTGGCTGTTGGGTTGGGTCTTGCTCTGGGGCTGGGTCGATCCCGGTCCGACACGGTTCATGGAAATTCGCCTGGCTGAATTGCGCGAGAAAAAGCCCGCGGCGCAGTTGCGGCAGACATGGGTGCCTTACGAGCGGATATCAATTCATCTCAAACGCGCCATCATCGCCTCCGAAGACGCCAAGTTCGTCGATCATGAAGGTTTCGATTGGGAGGGCATGCAGAAGGCGATGGAAAAAAATCAGAAAAAGGGGCGCTTTGTGGCTGGCGGTTCGACCATTACCCAGCAACTGGCAAAAAACCTGTTTCTGACGCCGAATAAGTCCTATTTCCGCAAGGCCGAAGAGGCGATCATTACCTTGATGCTGGAAAACCTGTGGAGCAAGCGGCGGATTTTTGAGGTTTACCTGAACGTGATCGAGTGGGGTAGCGGTGTTTTTGG